>CAYNAW010000001.1:0-20442 GCA_964395545.1 uncultured Candidatus Bathyarchaeia archaeon
TGATGGCTTTTTCCATAGCTTCTTCTCTTACGATTTCGGTTACTCTGGTTAGGGCGCCGAGCATAACCACGTTTGCATACATCTCCGACTTCAGCTCTGCTCTGGCGACCTTGGTTATCGGCAGCTTGTAGATCCTCACCCCCGTCTCGGGGACTTGCTTGACCATTTCCTCGTCGACAATCACGACGGCATTTTCTTTCGCGTCTCCAATGTTGGCGTCGAGCGCCTCTTGGGTCAACGCCACTAAGATATCACATTTCCGCACTAGCGGGTAGCCTATCCTCTCGTCCGAGATGATTACTTCACTTTTCGCTGCGCTCCCGCGGGCTTCAGCCCCATAGCTCTGCGTCTGTACCACGTTTTTCCCCTCGGAGACCGCTGCTCGTCCAAGGATCTGTCCGGCCAACACGACTCCTTGACCGCCGAGCCCACAGATTCGCACTTCGACTCTACTCATGCTCCATCGCCTTTTTCAACACAGCTTGCACCGTCTTTGTCAACGGCGGAAGCTTCCTGTTGACGAACTCGCCCACCACAGTTTTTCCCTCCAGCTCCTCCTCGTTCAGCCCCTTTGCCGAATCAGCCGCTACGCTCTGCTGCTTCAACGACACCAGCATTTCTCCTGCATTCTTGAACCCCGCGCGGCGACCATAAGCCGTCGGACACTGGCTTACCGCCTCGACAAATGCGAATCCCCTTGTGTCGAGCGCCTTCTTGAAGGCCTCCTTCAACTCACGCACGTGCGCCGTCGTCCACCGTGCAGCGTAACATGCGCCCGCCGCGACGACAAGCTTCACCGCGTCTAAAGGCGGTTCAAAGCTTCCATAAGGCGTCGTCGTGGTTTTCGTCTTCAACGGCGTGGTCGGCGCCGCCTGCCCGCCTGTCATTCCATAAATCATGTTGTTTACCATTATCACGGTGATGTCTAGGTTCCTCCGAGCCGCGTGTATCAGGTGGTTTAGGCCGATGCCCACAATGTCGCCATCGCCCCCGAAAACAACTACCCGCAGATCGGGGCGCATGAGCTTTATGCCAAGGGCTACTGGAATGCTTCGTCCGTGCAACGTGTGAATTGAGTCGGCCTGAAAATGCGGGGAGGGAATCCACGAGGCACAGCCGATGCCGCTGCAGAACACGAAACCTCGGAGATCACCGTGTCCCATCTCGTGGACAGCACGCAGAAACGTGTTAGCCACTGTGGCGTTGCCGCAGCCCGCGCAGAACGGAAACGGGATATCCCGCAAGTAGTTCTTCGCCGAAAAGGCCTCATCCATGCTGCTAGACGCTCCTCTCAACTTCAGCCCAGAGTTCCTCAGGAGTCAGCATTTCGCCACCCCCCACCTTGTTGACAGGCACCACTTCGGCGGCATCGCCTACGACTCTCTGTACCTCGAAGAAAACCTGCTGCAAATTCATCTCGGGCACCAGAATGGTCTTGGCTTTCTGAGCTAACGTTCGCACGATTCTCTCAGGAAACGGCCAAAGTGTCTTTAGCCTTACAAAGCCTGTCTTCACTCCCCTCTCATTCGCCATCTCAACTGCCTCGTAGACTGCCCGCGAAGTGCATCCAAACGAGACGAAGCCTACTTCGCAGCTGCCCAAGTTGTAGTCTTCGAAGTCCATCAACCTCTCAGCATTGTTTCTCACTTTTCCTACAAGTCTCGACACCAAATCTCGATGAACTTTCGGATCAGCAGTAGAACGTATTCCAGATTCATTGTGCGTCGACCCCGTCACCGTCACGTTAAATCCTTCTCCAACTGAAGGCATAGGGGGCACTTCGTTCCCCCCGAAGAACGCCCGCTCTCCTGCCTGAGGCTTCTTACGTTCCACCACGTTTATCTCTTCTGGAGGCGGAATCGTCATCTGCTCTCTCATGTGAGCAATTACCTCGTCAGCCAATAAAACAACGGGCGTGCGGTACCTTTCGGCCAAGTTGAAAGCCCGTACAGTCAAGTCGAGCATTTCTTGCACCGAGTTGGGCGACAGCACGATAGCGGCGTAGTCTCCATGCGTTCCCCAGCGTGCCTGCATAACGTCTCCTTGACCACATTTCGTCGCCTGTCCAGTGCTCGGGCCAGCCCTCTGTACGTCGACCACCACGCATGGGGTCTCGGTCATAAATGCGTAGCCAATATTCTCTTGCATCAAACTGAACCCTGGCCCCGAAGTTGCCGTCATCGCCTTGGCCCCTGCCCAACTGGCTCCAATCACTGAGGCTAACGAGGCTATCTCGTCCTCCATCTGAATCATAATTCCGCCCACCTGAGGCAGACGTTCGGCCAGATGTTCAGCTATCTCGCTGGCGGGCGTGATGGGGTAACCCGCGAAGAATCGACACCCGGCAATGATGGCGGCTTCAGCTAGAGCTTCGTTCCCCTGCATGAAGTGTGTGTCCCGAGACAAGCATGCTACCATGTTCCTGGATGCTCCTCAGGCTTGTTTTTGTCCATAGCCGGCTTAAAGGTTTGTCCCAATAACCCAAAGGACTCGTTCCTGCTCTCTCATGCGTTAGGAGTTGTCGTGATTACAACTCCTATCAAACTGAAGAGGACAAAGCCCGAATCTGTGAAGGCTTGACCCGAGGAAGCAGCAACCACATTATCTAGCCATGGACGACTTCGTAAACGAAAGGACGAAAAAAGAGAAACGGAGAGGCGACTCCAAGGCTAAGACACATCCAGTGCGAACATGGTTGGCAGAAACCAAGTTCTGTCCACGATTACAGTGCCCAAAAGCCCTATCCTTATGAAGAGATGGAAGGATATTCCGCGCTCGATACCCGAAGAACTCCAAGGAAGCAGAGGCTTCCACCAGCCGTGATCAGAAATGCTCCGACGCGCAACAGGGTCATCTTCCACCTCCCATTCGTGATCTTGGCTTGTACCTTGCCTACTGCTCTAGGTTCTGCGATCAACGTGCGCCCGATATCCTACGTGGATTCGCAGAGTGGGACGTCTACTGAATAGGCAGAAGCCACATCATTGTCTTCTTCGAATTATGAGCACCGCGATTAAGGCTACGCCCGCGATGCCCACGCCAGCATAGAGGTACCCCGAGTACTTGCTCAGGAAGGAAGGTTCCACCACGACGAAATCCACCACCTCACTTATAGCTTCATGTCTCTCGCCGTCGCCCAGAAACTCCGCTTTAACGCTCCAGGAGCCCAATCCTGAGGGTTTGAAGCTGGATGAAAAACTGCTGTTCCTCAGAAGTTGGTGCTGTTCGATTTTCGAGCCGTTCAGGGCCGTGAAAGTCAGCTTGACACGTGCCTGCGAGGCATTCAGGATGGGCGTTACGAAGCCGACGATTGAAATATTCTCTCCCAAATTCGCGGTTGCACGGTCTAGCGTGAAGTTTATGTCTGACTTGTGCTTCACCGTATAGCTGCCGTTGATGTTCATCGCGTTGTCTAGGAAGTCGTAGGCTTCTACATGGTAGTTCACCGTCACGCCTGCTTCTTGTCCTGGGATTGTCCCTTTGCAGGTATGGTTGCTGACCTCCATCTCGGCCGTGGTCATGGTGTTCCACTCGTCTGTTGAATAGTGCAGTTGGGCTCGCTGAATCTGAGAGTTGTTCGATCTAGCTGTAAGTGTGGTCTCGTTGTTTGGAAAGATTCTCTGAAGGGGAGCGTCTAACTGCAGCGTCGACTCGCCGAAGTTCGTCTTCACTCTGAAGCTCACATTTCCAACTCCCGCTTCGCCTATGAGTACAAGGTGGTAGAGGCATTCTCCCTTGCAGGGTGAAGTGTAGTTGATGAACATGTCCTGCCCATAGTCTTCGCAGCTCGCGTAGGCTTCGCCCCTGATGCCCCTGCTGTCCAAGTTGTAACCCCCGAAGATGCCGTTCACCTCGCCGTAGAGCCCGGGCTCCCATGCCAAGGACATATTGCTGAGCACTTGGCCTTTTCCGCTAGAGGGGTTTGCCATGAGGTAGAGCCGTGCCTCGTACATGTCAAGTGTATTGGGCACTTGGACGCAGATTTCGACGCGTTCACTACTGGTTGCGAACTCGTACGCCCAGCTTGTGTTCTGAGTTGAGGCGTTTCCCTGCTTTCCTTCGATGAAGACACTGTGCCACGTGTTCGTTTCAACATGTTCAATTACCATAAACGTGGCAGCGTCCGCACCTTGGCTTTCTCTGGGGTCGTTTCTCACAACGAATGTGTAGTTACCTGACTGCCTCGGTGCGAAGAAGGGCTGTTCGACCGTCGTTCCCAGATGTTCCGGGAATCCCGCCGCTTCCGTATGGTGTCCCTCCAGTTCTCCAGAAGGGGAGTAAACGTAGATGTCATAGTCTGTCTTGGGGGCGCTTCCTTTGTCTATCCAGTCACCGTAGCAGTAGACGTGATAAGTGCGATTGGCAATTAAGGTGAAGACATACGTCCAGTTGGCGCCGATTTGCACTTGAGATGCGTTAATTCTCATCGGTATGACGGGTTTGCGAATGTATGTCCAGTTACCATACGGCGGTTCGTTGACATAGACGTACGTCCAGTTCTGTTCACAGACGGCTTTTTCTGACAGAGTTAGAAGTAAGGATGCTGAGGCCAACATCGAGAACAGCAGGAGAGCTCTGACTGGCTTCACGGACAATGCTCGTTCCTCCAATATGTACAGCTTGGTTCAAGGTTGTTCCTCAGAGCAATAATCATTATGAAAAAAGGGTCCTTATTTGGAATCAAAATCCACAGGTTCGGCCTCCGTGTCACCGAAGGGCTGCCACGCATCAGAGTGTGCTTCTGGTGAAGGTTAGAACGAGCTCGGAAGAAACATAGCAGAGTGCAACTACCCCAGAATGGGCATACATCAGTTGTCTGACCAAAACTTATCTACCTTTATCTCTCTCCTGTGGTTAGCACAGGTGAAAGATATGGACAAGGATTTGGCGGACTATGCTTTGGAGTATGCTCAGAGCAAGAAGATTGACTATGCGGAAGCAAGGGCGCAGGTCACTGAAGCTGACCAAATGGTGATAAAGAACGGTGTCCTCGATGCATTCGTCTCGACAGAGGACAGCGGGTTCTGTGTGAAAATACTGGCCAGCGGAGGACTCGGCTTTGCGTCGACCAACAAGTGGACGAAGAAGGAGGCGAAATCCATTGTTGATACCGCCTACAAGTTGGCAACCGTGGCGAAGCGCAAGGATAAGATCGCCTTCGCAGAAGAGAAGTGTGTGAAGGCGAAGTGGAAGGTCGAGCAAAAGGAGAAGAGTGAGGATGTTTCGCCCGAGAAGAAGATCGAGGAATTGATGACCGTTGATAAGGCGTTGGCATCGCAGCAGATCAAGATCCCTGGCCGAATAATCACCAGTTCGATAGCTCTTACAGAGAAGTATTTCGTCAACTCTGAAGGCTCGGTGATCTCATCCTTCGTTCCTGCGATAGGCGCGTTTGCCCTCATAACCGTGATTGAGAACGGCAAGCCCGAACAAGCCTACAAACAGTTTGGGCGAAGCGGAGGCTGGGAAGCTTTCGACAAGTGGAAAATCGCGGACGAGATGGTCCATGAGGCCAAAGTGTTGCAGACACTAGTAAAGGAGGGAAAGGCTGTGAAGCCTGGAACCATGGATCTGGTCTGTGGATCAGAAGTCACGGGTATTGCCTCTCACGAGTCCTGCGGGCATCCGATGGAGGCAGACCGAATACTCGGACGCGAAATGAGTCAGGCAGGGCGATCCTTCGTTTACCCTGGTGGGCCTTTCTGGGTAGGAACCCGAATCGGCAGTGACATAGTGACCATCGTGGACGACCCGACCGTGAAGAATAGTTACGGCTACTATGAGTACGACGATGAGGGCATCAAGGCAAGGCGACGCTTCCTGTACAAGGATGGGGTGATAAACGAGTTCCTGCAGAACCGTGAAACCGCGGCGAAACTGGGTACGAGGAGCAACGGCTCGTCCAGATCAGTCAACTATGACAGGGAAGCTATCGTGCGCATGGCCAACACCTACCTGTTGCCCGGAAACTGGACGGAGGAGGAGATCATAGAGGACGTGAAACACGGAATCTACATGAAATCCTTCACAGAGTGGAACATTGACGACCGACGCTTCAACCAACGCTACGTGGGAAAAGAAGCGTATCTGATTGACGATGGCGAGTTGAAGCACCCTGTCGCAAGGCCAGTGATCGAAACCACGACAAAGAACTGGTGGAGTGTCGTGGACGCCATATCTAAGAAAGTCGCATACGACGCTGCGACCTGCGGCAAGGGTGACCCAATGCAAGGCGTTCCGGTCTACACGGGTGGGCCAGCCATCCGCTTGAAAGGGGTGTACGTGAAATGAGCGATGCTCTGTCGAAGACCGAAGCGATAGTGAAGAAGGGCAAAGCCTTCGGCGCAGACGAAGTGCTGGCGAAGACGACCTTCGGACGGAACATACAGACACGGTTCAGCAATAACCAGATCGACATAACGGTGGCGTGGAACGACTACGTCACAGACGTTACGCTAGCGTGGAAAAAGCGTCTCGTAGGCACCCAGATACGGAACTTCGAGAATACAGACAAGATAATGGCACGAACCTTCAGCCTAGCGAAAGCATCAAAGGAAAATCCCACCTACGGTGGCATTGCCCAAGGGAAGTTCAAGTATCCGAAGCCAACCGCTGACAAGAAACTGCAGGGACTGGAAGACCCATCTGGATACGTCCTAGAAGCCATAGAAGCGACAAAAGAAGAAGCAGGCAGACGAGTGAATGCCGGAGGAATCCTCTACGCAAGATACGAAGACGTTTACCTTGTCTCCTCCGAAGGACCAATGGGACAAGACGCGCGATCAGCCATTGAGCTTTCAATCCGTGCCTTCTCGCAAATCGACGCCTCAGGACACGGCGTGGAATGCTGCTCGAATCTCAAAGACTTCCGCCCCGCCAGAGCCGGGGAAAAAGCAGGCGAGATCGCGAAGCTGGCCAAGGATCCCAAGCAGGGAGAAGAAGGCAAGCACGACATCATATTCGATCCGCTCTTCTTCGGTTCCATGCTCGGAAGATGGGGCGACATGGCGTCAGCCTACTCCGTCATGATTCAGATGTCCGTTTTCGTCGACAAGCTTGGTCAGAAAGTGGCGTCGGACGTAGTGACGCTGCGAGACGACCCCGCTGCCTACTCGGTGAATAACAGGGCTTACGACGACGAAGGATTCCCGGTGCAACCAAACGTGATCATCGACAAAGGCGTCCTCAAAACGTACCTTCACAACACGTCGACCTCAAAAATCTTCAAGACCAAAACAACTGGAAACGCTGGGCTAGTTCAACCGTCTGCTTGGAACCTTGAGCTCGACGCGGGCGACATGAGCAAAGAGGAGCTTTTCAGCCAAGTGAAACGAGGCATCTACCTCACTAATACTTGGTACACCCGATTCCAGAATTACGCAACCGGCGACTTTTCAACAATTCCTCGAGACGGCATTTTCCTGATCGAGCAGGGCGAGATAAAGCAGTCATGGAAAGACCTGCGGCTCAGCGACAACATCCAAAGACTGCTCTACCAGATAGCAGCCACCTCGAAGGAGCGGCAACACGTGCATTGGTGGGGCGAGGCAGAACCTCCATCCCTGTCGCCATATGTCCTGGCAAAAGACATACAGATGACGAAGCCCAAATAGCCCTCTCCCCTCTTTTTCCAAAAACTTAAGCAGCAAGCACTCACTATCTAATCTGCCGGAGGGTTTTGCACTTGAAGCCAGAAATCGAGAAAAGCGTGAAAGACGAGCTTTCCGGAGAAATCGCCAAGGACTACGTAGCGCAAATCACCCGATTTCACCGAATCCAAGCCTCCCCGATGTTTCATGAAGCCGCAGAATATGTGAGGGATACTCTCCGTAACCTAGGATTGCGAGACGCCGCAATCGAGCAGTTCCTCTCCGACGGTGAAAAGAGCTACTGGACCCAGGTCTCTCCGGTGGGCTGGGAAGTGAAAAGCGCCGAACTCCATCTTGTCGAACCTGAGAAGAAACTGCTCGCCCGATACAAGGAGGTGCCCACATGCCTCCACACGTTCAGCAACGCGACCCCGCTCGAGGGCACAGTGGCCCAACTGGTAGACGTGGGTGAAGGAACCAAACCAGAACACTACGAAGGCAAGGACGTTAAGGGCAAGCTTGTTTTGGCCACAGGTAGAGCCTTGCGAGTCCATGAACAAGCAGTCTACAAGTACGGCGCGGCTGGAGTGATAACCGACACTCCGATTGAGATTAAGAATGTGCGGGAAAGCATAGATATCCCCGATGCTCACGCCTACCAAGGCATTTGGCCGACGAAGAAAGACCTGAGCAAGACGGCCTTCGGGTTTTCGCTGAGCAAACGTCAAGGAGACAGCCTGCGAGCCCTGCTCAGAAGCGGGAAACCAGTCGCGCTGAAAGCATCGGTTGACGCAAGACTGTACTCCGGATATCTGGACGTAGTCACGGCCACCATAAGAGGCAGTTCAAAACCCGAAGAAGAAATGATCCTCATCGCCCACCTATGTCACCCCAAGCCCAGCGCCAACGACAACGCCTCAGGCAGTGGCTTGCTCCTCGAAATCGCTCGCACTGTACAAACCCTCATAGACGACGGTAAAGTTGCGCGACCAGCGAGGACCATACGCTTTCTATGGGTGCCTGAAACCATGGGCACGACTGCCTATCTCCACGACCATGAAGATATGGCTTCCAGAGCAATCGCCGGAATTAACCTCGACATGGTGGGACAGGACCAAGAGCTCTGCCAATCCACGCTCAACCTCGACAAGACACCCGACTCAAATCCCTCATACCTAAACGACTACATGTTCAGCCTCATCGAACACTCGATAGACGTCTTCGACCCCATGACCGCGTTTGGTTCAGCCTCTACGTTCCGCTATCGGGTCAGCACTTTCAGCGGCGGAAGCGACCACGCTGAACTCAACGAATCGACCTTCAGCATCCCCACGGTCATGCTCATCCAGTGGCCCGACTTGTACTATCATTCGAGCATGGACACGGTCGACAAGGTCAGCGAAGACAGCCTACGACGAGTCGGCTGGATAACCACGGTAGCAGCTTTAACTATCGCAGACGCTACGGCTCAGGACGCGATTTTCCTCGCGAGCTTAGCTAGGTGGGGAGGAATGGCTCGGCTAAGTGCGGCAAGCAGAGAGGCAACCGCGGCGCTGTTCGCGAAGCGAGCTTCAGCCCAAGACTCTAAAGAACTTGCCAACATAGTGTCCAACTTCAGGAACAAGATGGAGCATATCGCTTGGCGTGAAAAGCAGGCTATAGTATCCGCAAAAAGGTTAGGCAACAGCCCTGAGCTGGAGGAATCCGTGGGGAGGCATTTGAAAGACTTGGAAGGCTGTCGTCAGGTTGAGATGCGGCGGTTCGAAGAAACCTTAGCCTATGTTGCAGAAGCAGCGGGCATAACGTTACCCCCGCAAATGGAGGAATCCGAAGCAGCGAAGGAGGCTATGCGCCTTAAGCCCAAACGTCTGTTCAAAGGTGCCTTCAGCGAGGACGCTCTAAAACGTGCGTTAGGTGAGAAGGAATATGGGTGGTACGACGATGTCAGGAAAAGAGATCAAGACTTCGGCAAGAAGCTGTACGAGCTTTTTAACTTCATGGATAAGGATAGAACGGCCTACGAAGCTGTGAATGCGGTAGCAGCAGAATACGGCGAGACGAGTGTTGAGGACATGCTTAAGGTTATGCGCGACCTAGAGAAGACAGGGTTCATCATTCTACAAAAGCCCTAGAGCTACTTGTACCTCTTTCTTCTCCGCTCTCGCTTCTTCTTCTCCCGACGCATTTTCTTCTTTTTCCACTTCGCCCGCAATGCCCTTTAACACCTACTCGATAGTTGCGTGTCTACGTCTTAATTCGTCTTCAGTCTTATTTAAGCGACACATAAGCTCCACGACGAGGCTGTCGAGGAAAATCATGCAATTATTCTCGAAGATGCTCCCGAGGGGGCTGGGAGGCTCTCGCTCGCCCAGAATCTGCCTGGTAAGATAGTCCTCTTCTCTAGGCCACCCTGCCTTTGTCCTACCCGTCAAAACGACGACATGGTCTGCGATGTCTCCGAGTGGAGACTTGTCGTATGTTGTGACAGCTATCACCTTTGCACCCACATCTTTAGCAGCAGAACTGGCAGTGAGCACAAGCTTAGTCATACCCGTGCCCGAGATGGCGATAACCAGATCATCTTTTCCAGCAGCAGGCGTTATAGTCTCGCCCAAGAAGTATACGTTGAACCCCAAGTTCATCAGCCGCAGCGCGAAGGAACGTCCGACGAACCCGCTTCTTCCCATGCCTACGACGAAAATCTTCTTTTCATACGCCTCCATTATCAGCTCCAGCATCTTCTCCACCTGCCTGTGGTCAAGGTCTTCAATGGCTTTCTCAGCGCCCAGCAGAATTTCTTTCGCCGCTGCTTTCAGCATCTTCAAGGTTTTTCGCCGAGACGCAGTATTTGTCAACTTATTAAAAACCTTGCGGTCAAGATCCAGTCAAGTCACTGTAATGTTCTGCGGTCTCAGAATGCTTGAAAGCGATGGTATTGGGACATAGAGCCGTATGTAGACCCCGACGATCAGGATAAAAAGGGAGACTAGAATGAGGAGATAGTCGGCTCTCTGCACGGTCAGCACGTAGAGGTTTGTGCGTTTCTTGATGGCACCCCACGCCCTCGATTCCATGGCTTCCGCGAGTTCTAGGCTTCGGCGGATAGCGCTGATAATCAGCGGGATGAGGATGGGAATGTAGTTACGTATCCTTTTTAAGAAGTTGCCCTTCTCCAGCTCCAGCCCCCTCGCCTTCTGGGCGTCCATGATAGTCTGTGCTTCCTCAGCCAAAACGGGAACGAACCTCACAGCCGTCGTGAAGGCGAAACAGAACTCGTAAGGGATCCCGCTCTGTTCTAGAGCCAAACCCAAGTGGTCGGGTGAAGTGGTCAAGAAAAACACTGAGAAGGATTCGACAAGCACCACGAAACGTAGCGTCATAGCAGAAGCGTATTCAATGTCCGTAAGAAGCAGCACGTTGCCTGCGTATATGAACCTGAAAACAAGGTTCGTGCCGAAGATTATCGTCGCCAAGAAGGCGGCGCCCCTGAGCGAACGTATCCACTGCTTCTGAACGCGGGCCAAGAGGACGAAGGGAATCTGCATGAGGAAGAGGATGATTAGGATAAGGATTTCTGAAAACATCACCGCGATCACGAAGATTATGCAGACGTAGAAGAATTTTATCCTCGGGTCCAGCCCGTGTATAGGCGACGAGACCCTTCTAAACCTTAACCCTTCGAAAATGCTCACTTACCCTTCAACCTCCGCATCAGCATATCTCCTGCTTCGTAGAGGTCAATTACATCTGCGGGGAACATCGGGTCGTTCAGTTCTATGAAGACCTGAGTCACCTGAGGAGGCACGATGGAGGCTTGGGTTAAGCGGTCGAGGCTGGTTAGCACCTGCTTTCCTGGGCCGTCTGCTATGATTCGACCCTCGGCCATGAGCACTACGCGGGGGTTGCATTCGGCAACAAACTCTACATCATGCGTGACCACGACAACGGTCTTTCCCTGCGTGTTGAGTTGAACGATGAATTGTCGCAGCTTCTCCTTCTGCTCGTAATCTTGCCCAATCGTCGGCTCGTCCATCACCACGACTTTGGGGTTCCAAGCGAGAACTGACGCGAGCGCAACGCGTTTTCTTTCTCCTCCGCTCAGCATGAAAGGGGAGGTTTTTCTATACTCCGTCACGCCCAGCAGGTTTAGAGCCCAGGTCACCCTCTTCTTCATGGTGGCTTCTTTGAAGCCGAAGTTCCTGAGGGCAAAGGCAACCTCCTCCTCCACAGTTTCGCAGAAGAGTTGGCTGTCGGGGTTTTGGAAGACAAAACCCACGTTTCTAGCAAGTTTAGCTACACTTGTGTCTCTGGTGTTAACGCCGTCTACCAAGACTTCTCCTCTGGTAGGCTTCAGTAAGCCGTTGAACTGCTTTATCAGCGTGGTCTTTCCAGCACCATTCTGACCCATGATGGCTACGAACTCGCCGTCGTTTACTGTTAAGGAGACGCCCTTCAGTGCTTCCACGTCGGTCGGGTAGGTGAAATAGACGTCTCTGACCTCGATCATGTCTTCATCGCCTCACGCAGAAGCTCAGCGATCTCTTCAGGAGTCATTGGCACTTTCTCTGCGTTCAATGCTTTTCTTTCTTCGAGAAGCTGAAATAGTCTTGCGGCTTTAGGGATCCCGACGCCTAGCAGGCGGGTGTCGTGAGACCCGAGGACTTCTCTAGGCTCGCCATCTAGGACAATACTTCCCTTGTCCATGATGATGACGTGGTTGGCGAACCTCGCAGCCAAGTCCAGCCGATGTTCCACCAGAATGACGGTGATGCCCAAATTCTTGTTGAGTTCGTCTATGACTTCGAAGATTTTTCTGGCGCTCAAGGGATCAAGGAAGGAGGTCGGTTCGTCCAGGACCATGATTTCAGGCTGCATGGCTATGATGCTCGCGATGGCAACTCGTTGCTGCTGACCCCCAGAGAGTTCGTGGGGCGCCCTCTCTCGCAGGTCGCTAATGCCCACTGTCTTCGTCGCCCATTCAACCCTTTTCTGCATCTCCTCTCGTGGAACGCCGAGGTTTTCCAACCCGAAGGCAACGTCCTTCTCCACTGATAGGGCGAAGAGCTGATTCTCTGGGTTCTGGAAGACCAATCCTACGTGTACAGCGAGTTCGTGAATTGGATGGTCAGAGACATTCAGGTTGGCGACTCGGATCTCACCTTCCAAGACGCCTTGATAAAAATGGGGGATTAAGCCGTTGAAGCATCGACAGAGCGTCGTCTTTCCACATCCGCTCGGACCCGTGAGTATGACGAATTCTCCCTTCTCGATTTTCATGGAAACGTTCTTAACCGCGGGTTTTGTAGCATTCGGATACGTGTAGGTTAAGCCTCTAGCTTCGACGACTGCCAAGACGGGTCGTTCGCTATACAGCGAGAACCTTCATTTAAGAGTAGCTACCAACAGTAGAGTCCCATTTTACATGTCGCAGTTTGACGGGGACCTCAAGGGAAAGTGGTCTTAACTTAGCTCTCCTTCAGATCGCTGTCAGACTGTCTTAGCCATTTAGGACGAATCAGACCGTGTCCCGAGTCTCTCCTTCAGGATTCTTACGCAGCGTCCCAGACAAGCCTCAGCCTCTCCCACGCCGTTCATCCCCGCCGAGATTGCGTGACCCCCTCCCATGCCCCTAAAGTGCTCGCCCAAGGGCTTCGCCAACTCGCGACCAAGGTGGAAATCAGTCTTACGGTAAAAATCCTGCGTAGCCCGCATACTGATCCGCAGTTTGTCGCCCTTCTGCCCGGCGACAATGGCCACGTGAGCTCCCAGCGAAATCAAGGCTCTAGCCGCCGAGGCTTGGTAGGCACTAACGTGTGAGAGAACGATCAGCCACTCTCCCACTTTTAGCAGTCTAACCCTCCTTGAAGCCTTCAGCCTAGCTATTCTCTCCGACTCTTCCATGGGCATGGATAGCAGCGTCAGAGCTTCTTGGGCGTTTACGCCGGCGTCGATTAGGTCTGCCACGATTTTCAGCGTGGTTGACTTTGCGAGGATGAAGTGTCGGGTGTCGAAGGCTATGCCTAAGAACAATGCCTTGGCTTCTGCTTCCGTGAATCGAACGTTCATGTCCATGAAGAACCTGTAGACGATTTCACATGTGGATGAGGCGTTTTCGTCTGCTACTGACAATGCCGCTACTCGTTCTGTCTCGGGATGGCTGGCGTGGTGGTCCACCACGATTATCGGCGATTTCGACTGCTCCAGTCTCCTCGACCAGTCGCCAAGTTGCTGCACGGTGTTCGTATCGAGTAGGACGATCGCGTGGGCTTCTTCGATGTGGGGGTTTGTTGTCAGCTTCACCGGCAGGTTTGTCAGCAGGTGTTTCGAGAGGCGGCTAGGTCCTTCTGCAGCTGCGATCTCGGTTCTAATTCTGGGGCGGAGGCGTTCGAGGAGACTTGAAAATGCGAAGGCTGCTCCGATAGCGTCAGGGTCTGCGTTGTGGTGGCACAGTAGGACGACGAATCTGGCATCCGCTTTGTCCAGTAGGGTTGTTATGGCTTCGATGTGCAGCTTAACTCCCTCAGGTGCGCCTCTACTGCTTCGAAGGCTTTCTCTGTGGCTTCGTTGGCGAGCTTTTCCTCACTTAGGGTTCCCGTCGGGGGAGAAAGTGCCAGTTCAACTTCTATCGTGATGTTGACGGGTTTCGAGCCTACGGCTTCGACAGTTATGTTGAGAGTGGTGACCTTCTGTTTCGGCGTTTTGGCCAGCACGTAATCTCTTGCGGCTTTTTCGGCTGTTTCCGCGAGTGTCTGCATCTGGTCTTCTGTGAGTTCGGGTATGCCGATTTCTCTCAACAAGCTCACCGATGGGTTACTGGACTGCGGAGCTTGGTTGTCCTGTTCCTAGGTCACGTTTCAGCTTCGTCTGCAGTTCGTTGAGTTGGTTGCGAAGTCTCTCTTCTTGCTTGCCTAGGACTTGGGCTCGGGTGCTTAGGAGTTCCTTGCGTTCCTTCAGCTCTGATTCCACTTTGGCTTTCTCGGATTTCACGAGGAGGGCGCCTATGGACTTATAGATTACGGCATCGGGAGTGAGGGCTCCGAGTTCGGTGGTGGCTTGTTCTGTTTCGGTTAGCTCCAATTCCACTTGTTGTTTCTGGGCCAGGATTGTCTGTAGGTTACGTTGGAGTTGCTGCATTCTGAGAAGGCGTTCTTGGACATTGGGGGGCAGCTCTGAAACATCGCTCATTCTTCTTTCCTCAAAACGTGTTTTGTGGCTTTTTGACTGCATTACATTCTCGTGTTAATTAAGTGTTTTTACGCTCGGCGTGTTTTTCGAGGTTTTCCGTGGCTTCGTAGGTGTCTTTGGCGAGTTTTGCCCATCGGAGGTAAGCGTTGAGCGTGGATCGGAGGGCGGTGGTGTCTTGGGCTTCGATTCTTATGATTAGGGTGTTGCCCGTGCCTCGTATGGTGACTTTTGAGCGTGTGGTGGTCGGTTTTCTGGTTTCAGGCGTCAAGGCTGCGAGTAAGGTTCGGGCTAGTTTTCGGGTTGGGAATGTGATGGCGATTGTTGCGTTGCGTTTCATGTTGTTTGGGCTTCCATGCACACGTAGGTCGCGCAAGTTTGGACCGTTTCGTAAATGTTGCTGTCAGCATTCTAATATGAATGTTTGGTTTTGATGGGGGAAGGTTTTATTTTTGTTGCGATGCGCTGTATTAGCTGCATGTGCGGCTGTAGTCTAGTTTGGTTAGGACGCTGGCCTCCCAAGCCTGCGACCCGGGTTCAAATCTCGGCAGCCGCACCAAAAGTCCCCGTCCAAGGGTGCCAATTTATATTCGGAGTTGCAGATTCTGCAGCAGAAAGCCTTTTGTTGCGTTCTCCTCCGCAGGAAGTCTTTGTGAACAGTTTCAGCTGGGTCTCCCAGAAAAGCTACCATTTTTCTTCGTGCAACTTAAATACGTCGACGCTCAAATTGTCTCCGTATCCTGTACGTGCATTTAGGATAGTCTCTTGAAATGTCAGCTGAAGAACGAGAAGAATCTGAGCCCCTTACCAACTCGCCCGCTCCCAAGAAGCAGTACGAATTCCTCGAAGACCTGCCCGGCGTCGGTCCAGCCACCAGTCAGAAGCTGAAGGAGATGGGCTTCCACACTATCGAATCACTCGCCACCGCCACGGTCCGCGAGCTCGAGCCCGCTGGCATCAGCGAAAAGAAAGCCCTAGACATCATCGGCCTCGCTCGCAGCAGCATACAGCTCCCCTTCATACGAGCGGACGAACTGCTCAAACAGCGCCAAAACGTCCTACGATTAACGACGGGCAGCAAGATCGTCGACGACCTCGTAGGCGGAGGACTCGAAACCCAAACCATCACCGAATTCTACGGCGAATACGGCAGCGGCAAGAGCCAGGTCTGCCACCAACTCTGCGTCAACGTTCAACTCCCACCCGAACGAGGTGGCCTGGCAGGAGGTGCACTGTACGTGGACACCGAGAACACTTTCCGCACCGAACGTCTCGTCGCCATGGCACAACATCTGGGCTTAGACCCGCAGCATGTAGCCCGAAATGTCATCGTCGCCGACGCCTACACCAGTGACCACCAAATTTTCCTCCTCGAAAACGCGGACCAAATAATCAAAGACAACAACATCCGCCTCATAATCGTCGACAGCCTGACCGCCCATTTCCGCAGCGAATACGTCGGCAGAGAATCCCTCGCCCCGCGACAGCAGAAACTCAACAAGCACATGCACAAACTCATACGCCTCGCACGAGCATTCAACGCCGTAGCAGTCGTAACCAACCAAGTCATGGCTAAACCCGACGTCTTCTTCGGCGATGCCGTCCATCCCATCGGTGGACACGTCGTAGGTCACACCAGCCACACACGAATCTACCTGCGCAAAGCCAGCCGTGGACCTGTACGCATAGCTCGCCTCGTCAGCAGCCCCTACCTCCCCGACGGCGAAGGCGTCTTCAAAATCACTCAGAACGGGCTCGAAGAAGCCGACGACTCGGAAACAAAAAGAGGCCGATAACCCATGCCCCTCCCCCAGGTCCTCATAACCCGCTACTTCCAGCTCATCAACAACCGCCAGTTCACCGAGGCCCAGCGAGAGCTGCAGCGGATAAAGGAGAGAATTACCCGGACAGAGTGGAACCGCGGATACTACCGCGCACTGCTCGGCATGCTCCTCGCACAAAAACACAACGGCAACCAGTACACCTTTCTCGCGAACCTCAACTCGGCAGACAAACTGACACTGAAGCAACACAAGACTGAACTCCAAGCCAAGACCCAGAGCCGATTCGTCGAAGACTACGACCGAGGCTACTTCACGGCTTGGACAGACTACCTACGGCTACTCCTCAGAACAGCAGACGAAGCCAGACCTCATCCGCCGCCACAGCCGCAGCTTCAGAACCCCGAAGCACAAACAAACCTAACCCAGTACGCAGACCCTATGGGATCTGAGTAACGTTAAAAACGACTTCCGCAGACTCCAACCAACTCACGGTTAATGTTTGATTCTGATCCCCCACCTCAAACCCCGTGAGGTTCCCACCCAGCTGAAACACATACGTGTCAGGCGGTAGCAAAGCCATCTGCCGACTTCCACTGACAGTCACGTTCTGAACCACCTGCCCCTCACCACTGCGCGCGGCCACCCAAAACTCTTGTCCAGACGTCAAGCTTCCGCCGACGTACACGCTCACGGACACTGAGGGCATCATAAGCGAAACCGCTAAGACCCATGTGACGACCCACGCGAAAAAGTACACGCCTATACCATGCGTCAACAGCTTCGACCGCTTCTCCACCCTTCCCAAAAACTTGAACTTGACAACGTAGAAGGTGGCAGTGTAGAAGAGAATGGCGAAGGAAAGCCCACTCAGAAGAGTGAGAATGCTGCCGAGGTCGCGGTTCACGGCAACGTACAAGTACAACGTGCATAACAGCCCAATGACTGCTCCCAGCAAGGCGCGAACCCAGTAAATCATGTCTAAAGGCTTCATAACTACCACCATGCCAAACTGTTTTCCTTATACATTCCACCACTTCGAATTTAAGGTTTTGACCGGCTCACCATACCCAAAGCAGGCTGAGGTTCGAGAGTGGTTAGCGAAAGAAATCAAAGTGTGAGTTACCGTTCCCATGGCGTTAAACCGCCACCACGGTCTGCGCAAGTGGCTAAGACTTGCGACAAATCCTTAAGACACTTCAACCCTATACTTTTCCCAGACCGGAGGGAGCGCCTTGCAGAAGACATTGACCAGCTTCGACATTGCCGCCGCGATCTCAGAGCTCAAGGAATGGCTCCCAGGCGCCCGCATACAAAACATCTACCAAATGAAAGGAAAGACCCTCATCCTAAAACTCCACCAACCCAATCATCCCCCCCTAAACCTCCTGATCGAATCGGGCACACGAATGCACCTCACCTCCTACACGCTGGAAAAACCCGAGAAGCCCCCGACTTTCTGCATGCTTCTTCGCAGACACCTGCGAAACCGCCCCATTGTTGAGATCAGCCAACACGAGTTTGAGCGCATAGTAGTACTTAAAGCACGGACAAAGGAGGGCGAATCCAAGCTTGTCGTGGAGTTGTTCGGCGACGGAAACATCATCCTCGTCGACTCAAAGGGCTCCATCGTGCAGGCTCTCACGTTTAAGAGAATGCGTGACCGCGAGATCCTGCGGGGGAAGCTCTTTCAGCATGCTCCGTCCAGCGGACGAAACCCCTTAAACTTGTTACAGGAGGACTTGCCCGAGCTGAAAAAGTTCGGGAGCCTACAGGTGGTCAGGGCACTCACGAAGTTTCTAAGCGTCGGCGGTTTATATGCCGAGGAGATTCTTCTTCGAGCCAAAGTGGACAAGAACAAAACATGCGAATCCTTGCCCAACAGCGACTTAGAAAGTATACACAACGCTGTGAGAACCCTCGTTCAACCTCTCCTCGTTGGGAAGCTCGAACCACGCATAGTACTTGACGAAGATGGTACGTGGATAGACGCGGTCCCCACCAGGCTAAGGAAGTACGATGGGTTCGGGCAACGAGAGTTTAGAAGCTTCAATGAAGCTTTGGACGAGTTCTACGCCAAAACCGGTGCGGAGCAAGAAGTAACCATCGTCACAGAGAAGTTTGGGGAGGAAGTAGCGAGGCAGGAGAGAATTCTTGAAGAGCAAAGAAAGGCCTTGGAAGAAGCCAAGCAAGACGCTCAACGCATGCGACAAATCGGCGACCGGATATACGTCCACCTCCATCAATTGCAGGCTCTCGCACTGAGAATAATGGATGAGAAGAAGGGCGGTAAGACGTGGCAGGAAATCATCGCACCGATTGAGGATGAGAAGAAACGGGGCGAGCCGCCATCGACATATTTCCAATCTCTGGACACGAAGAAACTTGCTCTCAACGTGTCAGTAGACAATCTTCCATTCTCTGTCAACCTCCGAGACTCGGTTCCCGAAAACGCTGGACGTTACTATGATAGAGCTAAGAAAGCTGAAAAGAAAATAGAAGGCGCTGAACGGGCAGTAGAGGAGACTCTGAGACGTATAGAAGAGCTTAGGTTGAGGAGAGAAGTAGCAGAGGAGCAAGCCTTCAAACCCGTTAAGACCAAGAAGAAGGCATGGTACGAGCGTTACAGGTGGTTCTATACTTCCGAGGGACTGCTCGTGGTTGGGGGAAAAGACGCGGTCTCGAACGAGGTTCTGATCAAGAAACACACGGAACCTCACGACTTGGTTTTCCACGCTGACATCCAAGGAGCCCCTTTCGTGGTGATTAAGACCGGAGGCAAAATGCCTTCCCAGAAGTCGATAGAAGAAGCAGCCCAACTGGCAGCTTCCCATTCAAGCGCTTGGAAAGCCAAATTCAGCTCCATAGATGTATACTGGGTTCATCCAACGCAGGTCAGCAAGACTCCTCCTCCGGGCGAATACGTCGCAAAAGGAGCCTTCACGATTCGCGGCAGAAAGAACTACCTTAGGAAAACGCCTATGCGACTCGCTATAGGAATTGACGTAAATACCACGCCGCCTACTCTGATAGGTGGACCGAAAGGGGCTGTAGAGAATAGGGCCGAAGTTTTCGTGGAAGTCGTGCCTGGTGACCTGCCCAGCAGGGACTTGGCTGGCACGATACGGCAGATTCTGAAGCGGCGGGTCCCTAAGCGATTGCAGGAAGGAGTCGCACGCATCCCCCTTGAAGAGATCCAGGCCTTCATTCCCTATGGGAAAGCCACAATGCTCAATCGGTGACTGACAAGGTATTCTGTGGGACGCAGCATTACAGACCCATGGCTTTGCGAGGCGATGCACGCACATGACGTTGGACGAACGGTAGTGGAATATGGTGTCTTAATTAGTAAGATTTAAATCTCAATATGCTGTTATCTTCTTGTGAACCTAAAAAGGAGGGATAGAAACAAATGAAGAGACTTCTTAAGAGCAGAAAAGCACTGAGCCCAGTCGTCGCAGCCATCATACTCATCGCCGTCACCGTCGCCGTGTCCATCGCAGTCGCTGCATGGATGGGCGCACTGACCTTCACCTTCATGCAGACAGAAGAAATGTCATTCACGAACTACGAATG
This sequence comes from uncultured Candidatus Bathyarchaeia archaeon, assembly GCA_964395545.1. Classification (GTDB taxonomy): domain Archaea; phylum Thermoproteota; class Bathyarchaeia; order Bathyarchaeales; family SOJC01; genus CAYGVX01. The sequence continues at coordinate 20,129 of CAYNAW010000001.1, forward strand.
GGGTGCGAGCAACGCCTACTGCTTGATCCAAGTTAAGAACACTGGTTCGTCAGATCTGTCGATAAGCGAGGTTCGAGTGAACGATGTGATAGCTGCTGATGATGGTATCACGACTCCCTACACTTTGTCACCAGGCAGTCAAGTAACATTGAACGTCACTCGCACTGGAGGATACACGTCAGGCGTCAAGTACGAGTTCAAAGTCGTCACTGCTAAGGGCAACACCTTTGGTCCTTACATTAGAACCGCTCCTTAACCACCCTCTCTTTGTTTGAGAATGGGGGTAGGGACAAAACCCCTTATCTTTCCATATG
>CAYNAW010000001.1:20542-57507 GCA_964395545.1 uncultured Candidatus Bathyarchaeia archaeon
CCCTCTCTTTGTTTGAGAATGGGGGTAGGGACAAAACCCCTTATCTTTCCATATGTGTGGAGGTATGAAGAAAATGGTAGTAGAACTCAAAGAATACGATTCAGCCGCAGAGATAGCAAGCACGATCGACGAGGAAATAAGCAAGACCAAGAGTGTGCTCGGTGAGTATCTGCGCCGCCTCGACGAGATCCGAACCTTGGCAGAACGATCCAAGAAGGTCCGCGACGTCGTCCTCAAGCTGGCCGGCAAAAAGGCTAGCCAAGAGAATCTTGGGGAGATGTCGGTAGGCGGTCTCAGCGTTATTCTCGACGCCAATCCGTTCCACGAGTTGACAGCTATCGAAGAAGTGGTCCGAAGCCAACAGGATAGGCTTTTGATCTTGCAAAAGTCGCGGGAAGCGTTGAAGTGGGTCGACCAGATAGGCGACACAGAAGGGCTCAAGTACCTCGTCTTGGAAAACGACGGAGTGCCTGAAAGAGTGCTGTTCAAAATCTCCTAGAACATCGGGTTGAAGGAATATGAACAAGGAAGCCTACGCCGTCGCCCTAACGAACGCTCTCACTGAGATCCGAAACGTTTGTCCCGACGTGCAGACGTCTTTCCTCTTCGACAAGGACGCTACTCTCGTTGCAGGAGACTCAGAGGCTCCTGAAGCAACGCTACATAGAGTAGTAGGGTCCCTCGAAGGCATATTGAACAAGTCCGAAACACTTGGAGGCTTGAACTCCCTCGCTATCGAGGGAAGCAGAGGAAACGTCCACATCTCGTGCGTCAACTACCACCTGTACCTCATGATGGTGACTTCGAAGGACGCCGACATGCGATACGTGGAAACTGTGGCCCGCGTTCTGATTCCAACCGTCATGAAACTACTGGACAGTCTCAACCCTACCCCCCTCAGGCAATTTTCTCCATCCCATTCTTTGTTGAAGTCAGAAGTAGAAGACGACTCAGATGTTGAACCAAGTCGCGACTACGAAGAAGAAGAGTTGAATGAAGAACTCGCAGAAGAACTGGAGTCCGACGCGGACGAAGTCGAGACGAAGGAACTCTCAGTGCAGAGCGACATGCCGTCCAACCAACTGATCGTGGAAAGCTTCGGCGGCTTACTCGTTCGCAGCGACACCGTTCAAATCGGAAAGGAAATCACGTCGCAGTGGAAGGAACTCTTGGACGGCAAAAACGTTGAACTCGTCGAAATCGAGTCGTTTAACGGCAAGACCAGCCAATGCAAGGTCAAATCCCTGGACGATTCGAAGCTCGATAACAAAGCCGTAATCCGCATTCCGGAGAAGCTCTGCCAAACATTGGACATTAAGAAGGGCGAGTTAGTGCGGGTCAAGCCTGTGACACGTTAAGGGAGTGATGGGCGTATGGCATCTAGAAAGGCCAAACCAGCCAAATCAGTTGAGGAAAAAGAAACACCAGTCATATCGGTTAACCTGCACGAGATCGAAGCGAAGATAAGGCAGAATGCTGAAGAGCTGGAGACACTCGAGACACAGAAAAAAGGGCAGAAAGAGGACGTTCGGGTCGACGGGGACAAAATGACGCAGAAAATCGACAAGTTGAAAACGGAAAAAGGAGTGATTGGCTACATTCTGCGCAACTCTATGTCCGCGAGTGTCGACCTGAAAGACCCCACCAGGATCGTCGATTACGCGACGTTATCTTCCTCTGCCCTCGAGGCAAGCGAGGGGCTCGCCGAGTCGTTCAAGCTGGGGAGCGTGAAGCACATAGTGGTGGAAGGAAACACGGCTAAACTTCTGTCCTTCGCCGTCAAGGACAACAAGGTCAGCGTTTTCATGGAGAAGAACGTTGACCACAAACGGATCTACAAGAACCTATCAACCTAGAGAGCCTTACCACGGTTTCTCTCTTTCTTGGTTCCTCCTGGGGACAATGAGACTGGAACGGAGAAGGGATTCTTGCTAATAGCCCCCTCCCCCTTTTCTTCTGTTCCGTCTCATCCCTTAAAGGTCATCCCCAGAGCGTTATGATTGTCGGCGTCACATAAGTTTCTACGAAGCCCGCCGCAGCAATCAGAACTACCATCTTCAAATATGGCCTCTTCAGGCTGCCGTAAAGGGCTATCAACGAATGCTTGGCCGCCCCAAACGAAGTCTTAGCATCCTTTCTGACCGTGGCTACGAGCCTCCGAGGGCTTGTCAGAGCTCGGCAGTATTCTCTCAGCGTCGGCAGAGTGTCCTGCATGGGTATCCTGTCATCTCTTGTTGCTTGTCGCAGGGCGTTTATCCAGTAGGCTAACGCCGTGAACTCTAGCCAGCCATGAGGCAAGACGGCAGCTACGGCTGTGGCGATTGGCATATTCAGGCCTGCGATAACGCTGAGGCTCATCATAGTCCACACTGCTGTGATGGCAGCGGGGACGAGCCATGTGTTCCGGCGGAAGGCTGGGTACGCGACGGCTGCTATGAAGAGGAGGTAGGTAAGGCTGAGGATGTTGTGGAGGGTGATTATGGTGAACGTGAGGGGATGCATGAAGCCCACGTTGTTCACTATGGGCGTGTACAAGTGCAGTAGGCTGTATTTGAAGAGAAAGTTCAATATTTCAAAGGGGTTCATGGAGATTTCTGCTGAACTTGTCGTTTCTCCGAGGATTTAGAGATTGTCTAATATTGTGTCTTAAGTTGCAGTATGCACTGCTCTTCATCGTTGTTTCGGGCGCTTAACGTTTGTCTGCTCAGAATCGGTGGTGCCACATCATCTTCTTACGTTTGTCCATCACAGTTCTCTCCCTGCGTCCGGTCAGCTCTTCAACATCTATCACCACGCAGCAGCACTCTGAAACACGGGTTTTGTCAAACCGTTTTCCTTTTTCCGATAGAGGTTTTTGATAGAGCCTATCGTACTTCTCAGCGAACAACTGAAGCAACCGAACCTTCTTATCCGCGTCATCTTCCACACGAGGCTCTCCAAAAGCCAGAACGCTATCATAGTCCAAGTGGCAACGTGACTCGTAATGGGAGCCCGCTCCTCCCATAAATTCATCTACTTCAAAACAGCAACGCGGATTCTTATTAATCAAATCCAGTTTTTTCCCCTCCAAGGCACAATGGAAAATGATCTTGCGCTCATGATACAGGAAGTTTAGGGGGACGATGTACGGTTCGGAACCGTCACACAGAGCAAGCCTGCCCACCTCAGCTTTCTTTAGAATGGCTTCCATTTCCTCGAGGCCATCTTCAAGAAAGCCACCACTGCTCAACACTCAAACCTCCAACAGGCACTCTTACCGGTTACTCATGAAGAGGACGCAGTATGGCCACTTGTCTCTCAGTTCGGCTGCCCACTTCTCTATGAGTTGCTTGGGGTCAGCCTTCTCGTCTTCAGTTTTGGCTAGCATACCCACACGGAGGGCGCCTGTGCGTACTCTCTGCAGTGCCTCAGCGGTGTTGCACATTGTTATCTCGTTACACTCCATGCAGTCAGATATCCCTCTACTCACAGCGCAGGGTCTGATTCTGCATTCATCGTTGCCACCGCCTTTCCTGCATCCCACGCATATGGGCAGGTTCTGTATTGACGTCAACCCTTTCCTGAATTCCTTCCCGTCGAAGTCTTTAGCTCCCCAATCGTCGACACCATAGCCCCCTATTATACGTTCATACTGCTTCGTCAGTTCCCTCAGGGCTCCGTTGCCCACCACGCAGCTACCGCACCAGATTCCACAGAAACCGACCTGACCTTTCACGTTCTCAAAGGCTTTGGTATCCAAAACCTATCTCCGCCCAGCTACTAAGCATGCTGTTTGACTCAGCATTTAAATATTCACAGCTTCCTCAATCCGCAGAACCCTATGTCTTATACCTCAGTATGGCTGCGATTCCGCCGAACGCGTTTTTCAACATCTGCCCTTCCTCGGTGTCTGTCGACACGACTTCGATGTCGGCGTTCGCTTGCTCAACCAGAGCAGCCAACTCGTCCACGATGTCCTGCACTTCTTCGACAACAAGTGAGGGAGACTTGCATTTCGGGCATGCTTGGCCAGCGAGGCTTTGCCGGAAGGCTTCGGCTTCGCGGCTCTTCATCGTCTCATTCCTGTTGTAGTCGCATGCAGCGCATTTCACGGCGACTCTTATTGTGTCTAGCGCTTCGGAGACCAGAAGCGTCCTTACGGCCCCCATGTACAATGCCCGTCTGACGTCGTCTTCGCCGTAGGTGGCTAGACCCGTGTCATGTCCAATCTCATAGAGGAAGCCCTGCACCAACCTCTTTTCCTCAATGTAGCGCACTTGCCGCATTATCTCAGGTGCCTTTTCCATGACCTCCTTCACTCCCTGTTCCCCTGTGTAAGCGGTGTCGATAGTAGCGAGGACTTTCGGCTTAAGCTGGTAATGGAGGTAATCGCCTTTCTGGAAATCATACTTCAACGGACCCGGACCGGCGATGAGTATCCCTTTCAAGTTCTCGATTCCTAGGAAAATCTCCGCCACATACTCGCCGACGCGGGTGTAGAACTCCAGAATCTTCGCTTCTCTCTGACGCTCGAAACGTCTTGCTGACTGTCCGCCTGCCCTCATCTTTCCCGGTATACCCGAGGTTATTTCTTTGATGATCTCGAGGCGCCTGCCCTGCAGAACCGCGAACGTTGCTTCACTCGAGTCCACCAGCACAATGCCATATGCCTCCTTTTCCTTCAGCATGTCCTGTAGATGCTCAGTATGGAATCGGTGGTCGCAACGGTACAGGTTGATGGTGATCGGCTCCGGTGGGATCAGAACGTATGTCTCGTTTCGCTCGCTGCCGGGGCCGTTCTGCGGAATCGAACCGCTGAAAATGACCAAGCCTGTTTCGGGCACTTTCTTGAACAGCTTGAGACGCTGCTGGACTTTGGTGATGGCGTCTTGCACGTTGTTCCTCGTCGCGTCTGACTTGATGTTCGCCGCGGTGCCATGCTCTTGCCTTAGCGTGTTGAGAACCTCGCTTATCTGCTTCCCCGGGGGAACGTAGAGGCTGACGAGTTCTGTTCCTCGTCCCTCTTTGCGTGCCAGCGTGTCCAATGATTTCTTGAGGCGAAAGCGCTCCAACGAACTCCGTTTCTCAGTGGTTCTGCTCAACGGCGTGTTCCACGCGGTAAGGCTACATCACGCGTCAGACAGATAAGAGTTGCCATCTCCTCAGAAGTGCTATTGTTTATTAACGACTAGCGGCACTTTTGGACAGTCTGAGGAGCAGTGAAGCCATGACTATCTTCGAGCTATTCTTCCTCCCGATTCTGGCGTTTCTGGTGGCGGTTATCGCGGCGATGCTGGGCATCGGTGGCGGAGTTTTCATCGTTCCTGCTCTACAATTGCTGCCGCTCAGCGTTGATTTCACGTCTCAGATGGCTGTGGGCACCAGCTTGACTATGATTGTTTTTACCTCGTTATCTTCTAGCGCGGGCTACTCGAGGCAGAAGAGGATCGACTACAAGATAGGACTACTCTTTGCCACCACTACGATACCTGGCTCTCTTGCGGGCGCATACATTGCGGAAGCAATCTCTGAGGAGCTGCTCGTGCTGATTTTTGCTCTCTTCCTGGTCTACGTTGCTTCTCGTATGATTTTTCCGTTCAACTTTGGTCTTAAGTCGTTGATAACCCGCAAAGAATGTCCAATGCGACGGCTCACAGATTCAGAGGGCAGAGTTTTCGAGTATCATGAGGACTTGGTGCGTGGGTTGCCACTGAGCTTCTTTGCCGGGCTGTCCTCAGGGCTTTTGGGCATCGGCGGGGGGACTCTCATGGTCCCGATTTTGCACTTCGTCCTCTGCTTCCCTATGCACTTGGCAGTCGCCACCTCAGCCTTCACCATGATTTTCACTTCGATCTCTGGCGTGTCAACCCACTTTTCTTTGGGGAACGTTCAGCTTGAATACGGAATACTCCTCGGTGTCGGTGCCGTATTAGGCGCCCAGATAGGTGCCTACGTGGCTAAGCGCACTTCAAGCAAGAATCTGCGACGGATTTTCGGCAGCGTTCTCGTCATCATCGGTTTGCGTATGATTCTGGAATTCCTCGGCTGGGCATGATGACGGGAGCATCTCTTATTTAGTCGTCAAAGGCACAATAGTTTGCGAAGGCGTGTTCCATATGCAGTCAAAAAGCTATGGTAGATTGCGGATATACTCTGACGGTGCTTCGCGAGGAAATCCCGGACCAGCGGCTATCGCTGTGAAAGTGTTGGACGAACGTGGGTTCGAGGTGAAGACCTTTTCCAAGTTTTTGGGGAAGCGAACGAACAATGAAGCAGAGTACGAGGCGGTGATAGCAGCCTTGACGCTGGCAAGCACCCTGTCCAAAGGCTACGTGGACTGTTTCTTGGACAGCGAATTAGTCGTGAAGCAGCTAAACGGCGAGTATCGAGTCAAGAGTCCTCGTCTGGAGAATCTGTGGCTGGAGGTACGCCAGCTCCAGCAGCATTTCAAGCGGGTGACTTTTGGGCACGTTGTTAGGATGGACAGGAACATAGAGGAAGTCGACGCGCAAGCAAACAGAGTGTTAGATGAGACGCTTAGCTGACGCCTAAGAGTTAAATAGACATAGCCCGTTCCATTCGTAGCCAAGGACTGTTGATGTTGGACTCGAAGTCGCCAGATCCGCTTCAGAAATTCCTGTTGTCCATCGTTCTAGCCGCCAGCCTCGTCATAGTCATAACTTACCTGTTTTCGATGGGTCTCGGCATTCTAGTAGTCTTCTCTACCATAGAAGGTTTAGCGTTCAGCCGAAACCTCGTGTACCCTAGCCCCCTGCTGTTTATAGACATTGGAGTACCCGTGAACGCAGGCTTGTACTTCCTCTTTCTCTGGTGGATCTTCGTCCTCTGCTTCGCAGCGGCCCTGAAGTATCGGGAAAGCCTCGCCAGCCGACTTCGAAAGGCGGTCTCAGGCACTGAGGGTGTTAGTCTTTTTCGAAACAACTTGATAGCCATGCCCGTAATAGCATCCATGCTGCTGGTGGCTGTAATGATGCTGCACCTTCTGCAAACAAGCGGCGGAATTCCCACCGGCCAGCCTAATCAGACTGAGCCCTTCCTAGACTTGTTAATGTTCTCGCAGGCACCGCTGGCTGAAGAACTGGTTTTCCGTATAATACCCATAGGTGCTTTCCTCGTGACCTACATCCCCCTTGCCGGGAGAAACGTCATGCTGACGTTTACGTCGAGGCAAAGACTGAAAATGTCCATTCTCTCCATCGCGTTTCCTGACAAGGCGAAGGAGTTGCTGGGGCTGAAGAACATAAATGAGAATGGACTGCGGGGCGGCATTGTCTGGGGAGAGTGGGTCATGGTTGGGCTGACGGCTTTCCTCTTCGGAGTTGCCCACTACCTCGGCGGCTGGGAAATTGGAAAAATCTCCCAAGCAACCCTAACCGGCGCGGTGTTCGGTGTGGCCTATCTTTACTACGGCATCCAAGCGCCGATTCTGCTCCACTGGTACTTCAACTACTACTTTACTGTTTTCGACCTTTCGCTAGACTATCTTGCCAGCATGGACTTCACATCTATCGTTTGGCTGGCAAACCTTTCCTTCGGAATCTTCCTTTGGCTTGCAGTTTTGACTTTCGGCGCCTTAGCCCTTACTAAAGGGTCCAAAGGGGCTTCTCAGCCAGCGCAGCCTCCTCCCCCTCCTCCGCCTTTTTAGTTACCCTAGCTTATGTTCCGATGAACCAACGTGTCAAGTAAGCCTGCAACATCTACGACAGTCTGTTGTCTGCTCTTCATGTCCCGCAGAACAACCTTTCCCTCCTCCAGCTCTTTAGGACCAAGAATAACTGCATACTCAGCTTTTCGTCTGTCGGCGTTCTGCAGCGCCCGAGAAACAGTACGTCCCATGACTTCGACCTCCACATCCACACCTTTCTCTCTCAGCTTCAGGGCAATCGCCAAGGCTCTGGGGGCCGCCTCTTCGCCGATGGGAATGACTGACACTAACTGCTTAACGATCACGGGCTGAGCATTCTGCTTCTCCATCGCTAGGAAGATTCTGTCCAGCCCGTGGGCGACGCCGACGGCTGGGGTAGGCTCGCCGCCGAAGATTTCCACCAGTCTGTCATATCTGCCTCCGCCTCCCAGTGAGACGTCCATTTCGGACACGAGCACCTCGAAAATCATTCCGGTATAATACTCCAGTCCGCGGGCGAACCCCGTCTCTAGCGACAAGTCAAACTTCACCCCACTTTCCTCGCATAGTTCCAGGATTCGTTGCAGGTTCTCCACTGCCGTCACGGCGCTCACATAGTCTCTCAGCTTCTTCTTGATAGGAGGCAAGAGTTTGGAGGCGTCCTTTCCCTTGGCCTCGAAAATAGCCTTCAAGGTGTCTTTGGCCTTCGCTGAAACCCCAAAGTCTTCGGCGGTTCTGAGCGCTTCGTCCCATCGCTTGGTGTCGAGAAGCTGCATGACTACGTTCTGTTTTTCCTCCTCGACCCCTTCTTCCTTCAAGAGTCCACGCACGATGCCCACGTGGCCCACTTTGAACCAGTAGCTGCGTAGTCCGACTTTCTGCATGAGATGATTCGTCAAGGCGAGGACTTCCACGTCTGCCTCTGGTTTGTTGCTGCCGATTACTTCAAAGTTTGACTGCCAGAACTCTCGGTAGCGTCCAAACTGTGGCTCATCATAGCGATACAGCGTGCCGGACGAGAATAGCCTCAGGGGTTTGGGTTCGTTACGAAGAGTTGTCGCCATCAGTCGAGCGATAGAAGCCGTAAATTCTGGTCTTAAGGCAACTCGGCGACCGCCCAAGTCGTTGAACGCATACATACGTGTCTTGATTTCTTCTCCAGACTTCGCTGTCAACAGCTCGTAACTCTCAACGATCGGCGTGACCACTTCCTCGAAGCCGTAGAGTCTCGCAACCTCCTTTGCAGCAGCTTCGACGAACCTGAGCTGCTCCGCTTCGGACGGCAGAAAATCCCGCATGCCCCTAACTGTCTGAAACTTGGACAATGTAACGCCCCCATCCTACCATTCTTTCGTGGTTAACTTTGAAAGCGTGTAATAAACGATTTCTCCGCGGCGGTTCACAACTGCCAATACTAACGTCTTCTTCAAGCTTTGCACGTGCTTCAGCACACGGGCAAGCTCCTTCGCGGTCACGGGCTTTCCTTCCTGTAGTCCGAAGACGAGATAGGGCGCTGTGGCTTTCCCGTACTCTCCCCGGTCGTAGACGCGGAAGTCGATTCCCAACCCGAAGCCTTCTCTCACGACGTAGCCGCGGCTTCTCAAATCTCGATAGATCAAATACTTCATCCAAACATTCTCTTCTGCGAGTTCGACCTCGTGCAACAGCTCTTGAAATCCCAAAGGCTTCTTCGACTTTCCACTAAAGACGTCAAGCACCCCCTTACTCTGGAGGAATAATGCCTCGTAGAAACTCAAGACTGGTTTTGTGCCTTCGAGGGTTCCGTAACCACGGGAGGCGAGACTTGCAGAGTCCTCTGCAGACGAGACTGTGACGTCTTCTTTCGAGAGCAAGCCCTTGATCTTCTTCATTTCGAACGTTCTGGCGTCTTCGCCTGATTGTCTGTTTTCACTCAAAGCCGAGTCCCGCCGATGCAAGCATTAGGATAGCATTGTAGATCAAGAGGATATATAATTAGTCTTAGGCTTGCGCGAGTTTCTTGAAAGCTGGGGGAGTTAGCACGCCTTCTTCGCAGATTATTCCAGTTACGTACCGCATGGGTGTGCTGTCGAAGGCTGGGTTCAAGGCCGGCACTCCTCTGGGGGCGATTTGTCTGCCGTGGAACTTGACGACTTCGTTCATGCTTCGCTCTTCGATAGTTACGTTCCTTGCCAGCCGGTTCAGGTCGAAAGTGGATTTCGGAGCTGCAACGTAGAATGGAACGTGGTGTTCATGGGCTAAGACAGCTATCGTGTATGTGCCGATCTTGTTGAACACAGCATCCTTCACTATCCTGTCCGCCCCCACGACAACTTTCTGCACCATCTTCTTTGCCATGACATAGCCTACCATGCTATCAGTAATCAACGTGACCGGGATGCGGTCGTGGTGCAACTCGTAGGCCGTTAGCCTTGCGCCTTGGAGCAGAGGACGGGTTTCAGTGGCGATAATCTTAATCTTCTTATTCTTTTCCCAAGCAGTTCTCAGCACTCCCAAAGCCGTGCCATAGTCAACCGTTGCCAAGCTGCCCGCGTTACAATGGGTCAGTATCGTGTCGCCGTTCTCTATGAGGGCTGCACCGTGGTGACCGATTCGTCGATTGACTTCAACGTCTTCGGTGGCTATCCTCTTAGCCTCCTCAACCACCTCCTTCACAACATCTGCGACATCTGTTCTCCTCCGTGCCTTCCTCAACACTCTGTCTATTGCCCAAGTAAGATTGACGGCGGTGGGTCGGGTTTCCTTCAAAACCTTTGCAGAGGCTACCAGCTCCTTCAAGAGCTGTTGTTTCTCCTTCGCTTTTGAGTGGTAGGCTGTTAGAGCAAGGGCGTAGGCCGCGGCGGCTCCTATTAATGGTGCTCCACGTATCCTGAGGGTTTTGACCGCTTCCGTAACCTGATCGCTGTTCTTCATCTCTAGAAGGACTGCTCGACTGGGCAGTTTAGTCTGGTCAACCGTCGTGACGACGCCGTTTTTCCATTCAATCGTCCTCATTCGGAGAGCTCTCACGTAAGTTACATGTTACGATCTAGGTGTTTTTGCCGGGAGGAGTAGTTTGGTTACGACTTCCACAGGGCAGTCTTTTGGGAGATTTAGTTCCTTCTGCCAAGTCTCTCCGATAGCTATGAGCGTGAAGACGCCGGAAAGCTCCGCTTTGGCTTTGCGAACGAGGTTTATCAACGCGTTCTGGGTCTCACCCGTCTTTATCATGTCATCCACTATGAGTACGCTGTCCCGTCGTTTGATTGAATTCTTCGGAATGTACAGTGTCATAGTAACCCCAGAGTCCCGAAGGACATAGGTTTCTTCGAGAAAGGCAGGGACTCCGACTTCCTTGTTCCACTTGGCAATAACGAGGTTGATGCCCAACTGGTTAGCCACCAAGGTTCCTAAGGGGATGCCATCCACGGCAGCCGTCAAGACCTTCGTCACTCGCTTCCCCGCAAAGGTGGCTAGGGCATGATGGGCTGCTTGGCGCAGAATGTTATAGTCCGTCACGATCTCAGTGTTGTCAAAGTAACCGTCGCTGTTGAAGTATATCTTTCTATGTAACTCAACCTCCAACCCCACCATCTTCCTCAAGATCTTCCACAGTTGGCGTGCTCTCGCAACGTTGGGCAAAACATGTCCCTTCGCGTACCTACTTAGCACGGTGACGGGCAAGCCAGTCTTAGAGGACAATTCTCGGTAGGTGTGTTGTCTCTTAGCAGTTCGGAGCAACTCGATTGTCATGAGCCTCAGCTTAAGGTCTTCCGCATGCGTACTCATCCTTTCAACCCTTCCATTAAACACTAACAAGTTAAATATTAAAGTTACAGTCCACTATTTTTGACTAAACAGGATTTAAAAGTTCCGTCTCCACACGAACAGGAATTATCCAACAAGCAACAAATCTTTTCCTATGTCGTTCTTTCCGCGTGCGCTACAGGTACGGCGATTGTTTTCCGTAGTGGTAGGCGCACGTCACGCAGTCAAAGATGTCGATGATGCCCCACCCGGGCGCGATGTCGGCGTTTTGGCTCCAGTCAACATCGCCTTCGCGGCACCCGTAGCGTGAACCGACGGCAACAATATCGTGGATATCGACGACTCCATCCCTATTGACATCTGGCGATGCCAGCGCACAGATCGTGACGTTGCCAAATTCTCGACCGTGAACCAGCGGACAGGCATAGCTCGGAGCGAGAAAGCTGTCAAACTTCACTGGCAAGGTGATCGCCGCAGGAGGCTCGATGGGCTGCAGCTTGACCGCGAAAATGATCTCGAAGATTGTTCCGTCACCGCTGGTGCCCTGACCAGAGAGCGTGGCCATGGCCAGCCAATACGTTCCCGCAGTCGCGTTGACTTCATCCTTCACGATGAAAATCGGCTCGCGAAGGACCCCGTCAGCGTAGTGCTCTACCGGGGCCTTTACGAGGTGACTCACGTATTCGAGATAGGTCACGTTCCAGTATAGCCTTACTTCCAAACCGTATAGAGCCCACCCGCCCGTGGGGACGTTGTAGACCTTCACCGCCAGCATGAATTGGTCGCCGACGCACTTGTTCCCGCGTGAGCCCACAGTTACCGAGGCAGGCTCAATCTTCACAACTGTGCCTCCCGGTCCACACTCTCCCCGGACAAGGTTGTTCACTAGTAATGAGCCGTTGAGAAGCGAGAAGAGGACCAGGGCAGCAATAATCCGTTTCATACTCTCTTCACATATAGAGACGGCGCGCCTGTGTCCTATCAGTCTTTCGGCAATCAAGATGCGTACGCGTTCCATAAACGCAGCCGCTTCAGAGAAAAAGGGAAGGCGTGGGAGATGTCACCACTCTGAATCGTAGTAAATCTGTTTTGTGCAAGATCTAGGCGCAAGCCTGCAGTCCGCTCGGATGCGGCTTAACGCGGCCTTCTAAACCGTTCTTGGCGCACGCACGTAGACCCCTTTTTGGATTGGGCGAGCTTTGGATGGAAAGCTTGAATTCGGCTGATTCAACGTTGTATTCAAGTTCGACTGCTACTCAAACTCAAAATGGGAGCCTGTGCTTATGGAAACTGAGGCAAAGCCCGCCGGCACCCCGCCACCTTGGGGCTTAGAGTGCGATGGTGATGGCGGGCCCGCTGGGATTTGAACCCAGGACCCCCGGCTTAGAGGGCCGATGCGCTATCCGTCCTGCGCCACGGGCCCTTGTGGACAATAAGGAGAAGTGCATAATAATATGCTTTTTCGCAGTTGCTTAATAAGGAGTTAGTGGAGGTTAATTCCGCAAACGTTTATATGGATAGTCAAAACTTAAATCTTCCTCTGGAGACTATATATTAGGGGAAGGCTATGTCCGAGGTTAGGCAGATTCCCATCCCCTTGAGCAACTATCTTGGTCTAATAGAAAGGAAGCAGAGCCCCTATTACGATTTGATTCTCTTCATCTTGGCTGACATGGAGCGAACCTACAAAGGGGCACCTTACAATGGAGTGATTTACACGATTAACCCGAGGCAGCTAAAGGAAGAGGTAGACAAGAAAATTCCGAACGACAAGCTGACGCCTATTAATATCAGCCGGACAGTCTTAGCCCTCATGTATGGGAGTAGGTTAAAGAAGGATAAGGACTACTACGTCACCACCAGTTCAGGGGGACGCAAGAACTACCACATCAAAGTGACTCCCAGCGTCTTGTCGTCGCTACAGATGCATCGCTGACATCCAATCTGCACCTGTGTCAAGATCGGCGGCTTGAATGATAAATCGTTGTCTCAGTTGTTGTTGGCAAGCATCTCTCGAGGCAAACTTGGACAGCACCTTCGCGCGCGCAAGCAACTTGGAGGGTTCTTTAGTCGTTGGACAACCCGCGGGGTTAGACAGGTTCCATGTAAATCGCAGGTCTATACGGCTTCGCCAATTGGGCACGTCTCTTCGGGTCGTATCTCTTCTCGTCATCTTCTTCGTAGACACGTATTTCCGCGTTTAGCTCTCGCTTCAAGAAGTCTGCTGCGTCCATGAGGACATCTGCCTCATTTAAGGCTTTGACTGCTAGCACAGCCTCTCTTCTGTCTCGACCTGTTCGGCTAATTTCCTCGACGATTTGTGACACGAAGCCAGCGACCTCCTTAGCCCTCTTCTTCATTTCTCCATCCTTCATCAGCTCCCGCATCAGATCACTCTGATTTAGGCGTTCCTGTTCCAGAGACACCTCCAGAGCTTTTTGGTATGCTTTCCACTTCCATGAAGAAGCAGTGTAGAAGCACACCGTCCTCGGGGTGATTTTCGTTGCACGTGATATGTTTGCCGTGTCGTCGAGCACTGACTTGATCAGGGCTTCGCTTTCCTCTGCAGCATGGTTTACTCTGCTCTCTTCATACGGGGGCCACGCGGCATTCGACACGAAGCCCTTCTCTCCCATCTTGCTCCACACTTCTTCACACATGTGGGGTGTGAAGGGTGCCAGTAGCCTTATCCAACTCTTTAATGCTTCCTGAAGAGTCTTGGCCTTCATGTTTCCTTTCCTCCGCGTGTACCAGCGAAAATCGTTCCACACTTCGAAGAAGGCGGTTTCGGCTGCGGTGCGAGTCTTCAGCGTCTCGATGCATTCGGTCACGGTTTTTGTCTTGTTTTGCAGAACGCTCAGCAACCAGTCCTCCAACCGTCCCCGTTCTTCGTCATCTGCGTCTCTGATTATGGCTTCGGCGAGTCTATAGAAGGATTCGAGCTTATTCTTGACGTCGCGGACGTTCTCGCTCCTCCAGTCTGGGTCGTCCAAGTCCTCTGCACCGAGCAGCAGAGCGCAACGCGTAGAGTCAGCGCCGTACTGGTCTATGGCGTTTCGCAAAGTGACGAAGTTGCCCTTCGACTTGGACATTTTCTTGCCCTCGATCATAAGCATGCCGTTAGCGCCTATCATTTTCGGCCAGTGTTCGGGCGGGAAGAGGGCTACATGTTGGAATATGAAAAAGGTCAAGTGATTGGGTATCAGCTCCTTAGCAGAGTTGCGCATGTCCACTGGGTACCAGTACAGGAACTCGTTCCTCATCGACTCCAGCACTTGTTCCCTAATCCCAGTTTTCTTGGCTAGTTCGTTTGAGCTTCCTCTTCCGTAGAAGACGTAGTCGAAGACTTCAGGCTGCAGTTGCTCAGGGCTCACGCCATGTTGTTTGATGTGTTTATTGACGGTGTAGAAGGCCATGTAGATGGTGGAGTCGCTCAGTGTCTCTATAATCCACTCCTTGTTCCAAGGCAATGAGGTGCCTAAGCCACTTTTTCTGGCGCATGGCCAGTCCTTTAGCCAGTTGACGACGCTGTGGAACCATGGAACAGCAGTTTCAGGGCAGACTGTTGTTTTCTCCAACGCGTTTCTTGTTTTCTCCTTCCAAGCTTGGTCACCGTACTTTAGGAACCATTGACCTTCCAGCATCTTCACGATACACGGGGTCATACACCTGCAGACGACTGGTTGGGACAGGTCCAACATCACATCCGCTGCGCCCTTCTTCGTTAGGTCGCTGATTAGCGTCTCTTTCACTTCTCTGACTGCTCTTCCGGCGTGTTCACCGCAGTTTTCCTTCAGGATTCCGCCGTGAAACTCTTTCTTGTACAGGAGCTTAGTGGCTTCCTCAGCCTTCGGGTCACACTGATCCTCGACGTCCATTTGGTTCACGACTTCTATGGCTGGGTAGTCGCCGAAGCCTTCGACGCTGATAATCGAGATAGGCTTGATCTGCTGAACTGTGGAGGGCTTGATGTCGAATTTTTCAAGGTAGTCGGGGGCTTGTTGAAGGTCTCTCAGCGCCAGCCAATCCACTGGGGCATGGGCAGGAACACTGTAGACTACACCAGTCGCGTGGTCAGCGTTGACGAAGGGTGCTGGTAGGATCGGCAGCTGCCTCTCGGTTACAGGGGTCGTGACGTTTTTGCCTACGAGTTCTTTTCCCCTGAATCGGCGGGTTATGACTATGCTCCGTTTCTGTTCTTTCAACTTCGCTGCAGCACGTTGGCTGATTATCCACGCTTCTCCATCTACCTTGGCTTCTACGTAGTCGGCCTCGGGATTCAGCCATATGTTTGTCACGCCGTAGATGGTTTCGGGTCTGAACGTGGCCGCAGGCAGGTATGATTTTTCGTATGTGAACTTTATGAGCGTGTATTCTTCGGGAGCGACGCCCTCGCCTTCTTGTCGGTCGTGGTCACCCGTGGGGCTCTCGCAGTGGGGACACCAGACCACTGGATGGGTACCTTTAACAACGTAGCCCTTTTCTCGCAGCCTTTCGTACTGCCATTCGATGAACTTGCTGAACACAGGCGCTGTTGTGTGGAATTCTCTTCGCCAATCGATGGAAAAGCCGGCGCGGTATACGGTGGCTCTGTTTTCGTTGGTGTAATACTGCGCCATGTAAACGGGATCGACGAACCGCTGCAAGTCCTCTTTTGAGACGCCGTCAACTTCCCGCAATGCTCTTATCAGTTCCTCGTCGCCTCGCTTCACCCGTTCGCTGGCGCCAGCTATCGTCTGTCCCGTCCAATGCCACGCCCAAGGGAACAGCACGTTATAGCCTTTCATACGTTTGAACCGTGCATACGCGTCTACTCGCGTAGCCGTGAATGCGTGTCCCACATGAATAGGTCCGTTGGCATAAGAGTATGGGAAAGTTACGAAGTGTTTTTCCCGCATTGGGTCTGGGTCTGACTCGAAAAGCCCGGCTTTTTCCCAAGCCTTCTGCCATTTAGCTTCAATTCGGTGCAGAAGTTCCATGAAAGTTTCTGGATTAGGCGCCTTGATATAAAAGGTTTTGTCAGCGTTTATTGAGGTGATGATCCCTCATCTTCGTGCACCGACAGAACATAGGGTGGGGTTGCCTTTATCTATTTTGGATTCCTCTTCAACTGCCTCTTCAGTGTTTCTTCGGCTTTCTTGATTGCCGCGCCTATCTTGTCTGTTTTTGTTCCGCCGCCTTGGGCAAATTCCGGTCTGCCATTTCCACCCCCGCCGACTAGCTTTGCTGCCTCGTTTGCGATTTCGTCTGCCTTCGCCCCTTTCTTTACTGCTTTCCTCCCTGCCATTACGACGAAGCGTATTGTCGTCTCGTCTCTTCCGTAGAACATAGTGACCGTTTCTGCTTCCTTTTCAGTCAGTTTGCTGGCTGTTCTTATCATGCGGTCGATGTTGAGGGGTGTGAATTCCTGTGTCAACAGCTTCACGTTGCCGATTGCTCTTGTTTTGACTCTATGATCCATGCTCTTGTCGCTTTCAAGGGCGGTGAGCTCTTCAATTAGACGCTTGTTCTCCCGTCGACTGTCTTTCCACTCTTTCAGTAAGCGCTGAGTCGTTGGCAGCAGCTTCTCCATGGGTGCTTCCAACGTCTCCGAGAGTTTTTGAAGTAGTCTCTCCTTCTCCTGGCTGGCTTCAACTGCGTAACGTCCCGTGGCATATACTATGCGTTCCACGCCATCTTGGATGCGTTCAGTGTACAAGATCTTTATGACCCCTATCTCGCCCGTGTTTCTCACGTGAGTGCCCGCGCATGCTTCGACTTCCCAGTTGCCTGCCTTGACAACTCGGATATCTTTGCCCGGCACTGCACCGCCTTGGTAGAGTCTGAAGCCGTGCTTTGCCTCAGCCTCGTCCCGCGGTAGCCACTGGGTCTCGACTGGAATCATGTCAATTACTGCTTGGTTAGCTAAGGTTTCGATTTTGAAGACCTCTTGAGGCGTTAGGCGTTGATAATGTGTTATGTCGAGCCTCGCTTGGTCGACGTTCTTCTGAGTGCCCGTCTGCCAAACATGCTGGCCAAGGACTCTACGTGCCGCTCCCATGATGAGATGCGTCGCCGTGTGAGCTCGCATAAGGTAGCTTCTCCTCTCCCAATCTATGTTCCCCTCTACAACTTCGCCCTCCTTGGGCACGGTGCCTTTAAGTACATGGATGATGACCTTGCCGACCTTCTGGACGTCTATGACCGCTGCCTTCTTCCCGTTGAACGTGAATTCGCCCTTGTCTGCTGGCTGTCCGCCACCCTCAGGATAAAACGCGGTCTCCTTGAGGATGACTTGGTTCCCCTTGATGACGCGTAAGACTTGGGAGTTGAACGTTTTTCTATACGGGTCCTCATAGTAGAGCATTCGTGTCTCGGGCAGGTCTGCGACCAGTTCTAGCCTTCTGTCGGTTATGATCTCCTTAGTTGGAGCTTGAAGATGGTGCTCTGCAACAATTCTGTAAAAATCTTCAGGAACGTCAACTTCTACGCCTTCTTTTGCGGCGCTTTCTCGCACCGCCTCGGGAGGAAGTCCGTGGGAATCGTACAGTTCTACCAACGTCTCCGTGGGGACTCGTCGTCGTCCCTTAGATTTGAGGTCGCCAGTTATACGCGCGACCAAGGCTTCTCCCCTCTTCAAGTTCTCCTCGAATTTCTGTTTTTCCACCGACAGTATCTCCACGATCTCGTCTCGCATCTCTTTCAGATGCTGGAAGTCCTTTGACCATTCTGTTATCTGAAGGTCAATTATGTCATTCAGCCTATTCTCGATGCCTAATGCTTTTAGCAGGCGATAGGTGCGTCGGATCAGTAGCCGTGTCAAATATCCTTCTTGAACGTTCGAAGGCACCACTCCTTCAGCCAGCATGAAGACTAGGCTTTTTGTGTGATCTGTCACGGCGAAGACGTTATATATGGGCTGAAGGAATGCGTCAAGCTCTGTAGTTGCCAGACCAACATGTTCTGCAGCTTCTCCCAGAATTGCTTCTTTTTCGGTGGATTTCTTGAGGTTGAAAGCGCCTGAGAATTTCGCTACCTCCGCCAGCAGCTTATGGTCAACACGCTCTCTACCTGCCATTTTGAAAACACTGTCAAGGATCGGTCCGTAAATCGTGTGGAACCCACTTACCGCGCCTTGCGAAAGCCATGCGTAACGTTCAATCCCATATCCCGTGTCCACCGTCCGGATGGGCAACTCTTCGAATTCACCGTCGACGACTCTGTATTTCATGAAGACTAGCGTGGCTACTTCGAGTCCTCGAACAACAGTTTCCAAGTCCGGACCTGCGTTTCCTCCGCCACTCCAAACGTGCTCCTTGTAAATCACTTCGTCTGAAGGAATTCCAAGCTCTTTCGTGACGAATTCATGGTGATACTTGACCGTCTCGTCCTTCCAGTAAACCTCTTTACCTGGATAGTTGAAGGCATGGTGCCCCCCCATCTCGAAAATTGTTCCATGCCGCCCGAAAGTGGGTCCAGTATTATCGACGTCGACTAACCGGATGCAGGGCTGACTGATGACCAATGGGTTTGCGGGCGGTGGTACTATCCCGTTCGTCACGTAGGGCTGGAAGTCGACTATGCTGGCGCTCGTGAGGTATAGGTCGTCGCGCCACCTCGCCACGACAGGATAGGGTCTCATCCTCTTGTGTCCACGCTTCTCGAAGAAGGAGAGGAACGCTTCACGCATTTCCCTTACGCCGTAAGGCTTTCGAGTGGGCGGCTTGCCTATGAAGTTGTATAATGAACATCCCTTAGAATTAGCCTCTCCACAGGTTCCGGTGTCAGGGACCGCTGTCCAAAAATACTCGCCACACTTGGGGCAGAGTTTCCTAGCGTAGCCGGACTCGTCGAAGAAAGGGACATGGTATTCCTCTTCTGGGAATCTCTTATTCCTCAACACCCTTCAACATCCTAATACTGCTGTGAACCACGTCTCACACTAACTTCTGAGGAATCATTTAAACTATGTGCGAAAACGCTGAGCAGAGGGCATGCTGGAACGCGTACTGAGAAGAAACAACGGCAGAAAGGGGCTTATCCGAAGAGTGCTCCGAGTCCTTCGAGCGCTGCTTCTTCCCTCTTCTTCTCGTCTTCCTCTGACTTCTTCTCCTCTTTCTTAGCCTCGGGCTTCGCTTCTCCAGCAGCAGGTGCGGCAGTTGCGGGCATGGCTGCGGCTGCCATCATAGTAGGAATGGTTTTAATGGCTTCGTCGATGTTAATTCCTTCGAGCGAGGCCACTAGGGCCTTCACTCTAGCAGAGTTAGTGTTGACCCCCGCGGCGGTCAGCAGTTTCGTTAAATTCTCTTCGTCGACTGGCTTTCCAGCGTTGTGCAGTAGCAGCGCGGCATAAACATATTCCATCTCTATTCCACCTCTTTCCTTCTTTTACATTCTCCCTTTTCAACCTTTCTGAGCCTTTGCTTCAATCTCTTCCAGTCGGCCTTTCAAACCGAGCATGTGCATATGCGCCTTCCTTAGGATGTCCCCTATTGTCTCCTTCGTGAAAATACCTTCATTAACACTCATGCTGAATGCCTCTTGATGAGCCTTCTGAAGCAGTAGCGTGATACTCTCCGGCGTTGGGTACGCACTGTTTATGGAAAGGTAGAGGGCAGATCTGAACGCTTCCTCCACGTCATTCTTCGTCTCTTCCAAATCCACGTGCAGCATGTCTTCAGTCAAGATCTCTCCGTCATCGTACACGGCTTTCAGGGCAAGACCTGCTTCGACCGCCTTTATGCCCAACTTAGAAAGCACAGCGGCTAGACGTTCATCGATTACGCCCCCCTTCTCCGTCACCAGCGTGTCCTTGTTTATCCACACGCTTCCCGACTCGATGCGTGTCTTCAGCCCCACGGCGCCCAGTTGGCTGATTATGGGTCCCGGAGGCTGTCCCGTGTTGCCCGCTGGGACGATAACGTCGAAGGCGGCGACGTCGCCGGCTTTCGCGGTGGTTGTGACCTTGCTCTTCTCCAAGAGCAGGACCAGTTTGAAAGGGTTGAGGTCGGTGAAGAGGAATATGGTCGAACCCGACAAAAGCTCCTGAAGCCTCTCCAAGTTTGGCTTGTCTTTGGCTTGAGTGACTGCGCGTTTTATGAGAGTGTTCTTGATTACTCGGATGTATGCGTCGCTTTTTAGCTTCTTTCGCAGTTCTTGCAGCTGGGCAGCGCGGACTTTTTGCAGGTTAGCCAGGGCTATGACTTTGTATTGCAGAATGAGGTTTTCTATCTCGTCTACTTTCTTGGCTTTCTCCTGTAGTGCTTGGCGCTGCTCAGTCATCATGCTCTTTTCCTCTACAGCTTTATTCTCGCTGGTTTTCCCATCGTGGTTTTAAGGTAGATTGTCGTAATGTTCTTGAGGCCTCTTTTAAGTTTTCCTTCAACCCTCCTTACGACCGTCATAACGTTCTCCGCAATTTCCTCGTCCTTCATGTCCTCCGTGCCCACGGTGCACTGAAGAACAGGCTGGTTCTTCAACCTAACGTTGATCGTCCTTCTCCATCTCTCAATTTGCGTTGTAATGTCAGCAGACGGTGGTACTGGCTTGGGCATCTTGTCTCTGGGTCCAAGCGTCGCTCCCAACGTCTTGCCTACAAGCGGCATCAGGGGGGCTTCGGCTATGAAGACTTCGTAGTCGTTTGCGAGCTTTTTCTGGCGTTTCTTGTCCGTTGCGAGGCTCTCAAGGTCTTCTTTTCCCATGACTAGCTCTGCGCCGGCTTTCTTCGCCTTAAGCGCCAGTTCTCCGCCCGCGATTATGCACACCTTTGCCTTCTTGGTGGGCGACGGATGGGGAAGCTCAATGGCTTCCTGAATCTTTGCCTCAGGTTTCTTCATGTCAATGTCTTGCAGCTTAATGACAAGCTCTATGGATTGGTTGAACTTCTTCTTCTCAGACTGTTCCCTGACCTGTCTGACTGCTTCGAGGATCATCTTGGTTTCTAGCGACATAGCTCGGCCTCGTGCCAAATCTCGTATGAAAGCCCGTTATAAAAAGATTGCCACTATTCTTTCTCGAACAGCTGGTCGTGTTTGCCCTCGTCGATTTCCCGCTGTACTTCTCTGGGGTCTTTGCCTTCTACGGTGACTCCTATGCTGACGCAACTACCTAGTACTTCCTTCGTAGCCAGTTTGAGGGTTTTTGCCAATAATTCAGTACGCTTCTTCTTTGCCAAGCTGACTACTTGTGCCATCGTGAGGTCGCCCACTTTCTCGGCATTGGGCTTACCCGAGCCTTTTTCAATCTTCAACTCGCTGACAATCAACGCAGAAGTGGTGGGAGTGCCCACGGTGACTTCAAACTCTTTCGTCTCGGGGTCCACCGTTATCCTGACGGGTACTTTCATTCCCGCGAAGTCTTTTGTCAATTCGTTGATCTTGTTCACGATGGATAGGACGTTTACTCCCAGCGGACCTAGGGCAGGACCTAAGGGCGGTCCAGCGGTTGCTTGTCCTCCGTTTACTAAGGCGTCGATAGCTTTCTTTTCTACCATTCCCTCATCACACCTTCTTTGTTTTCTCCACAACTTTCACGTAGTCTGCATGAACTGTGATGGGAAGCGTGAAGGTTGCTTCCAGCAGCTCAAGGGTGACCTCGCTCTTCGTCTTGTCAATGCGTGTAATCTTAGCCCTCATGCCCTTGAAGGGGCCGCTTATGACCTCCACCACGTCATCTATGTCCAACTCTTCTATGACGGGTTTGATTACTATGTATTTCTCGACTTCTGAAAAGCTCACGATTCCCGGCACCCTGGATCTGACATGTTTGATTCCGGAGATTGCGTCTTCGACGAAGTGTGGTCCCTCAGCCTCGACAAAAACATATCCTTTCAGCATTTCAGGCACGAGGACTGCTCTGATGGGCAGCTTGCCCGTTCCCACTTTGACGGCGATGAGGTTTGCCACGTTCTTTTCTTGTCCAGCTGTAGTTCGGACAGCGAAGATAGAATTTCGGGACCGCTTCTCTTCCGACAAATCCTTACTCTCCATCTTATATGCCTTGCAGGACGAAGGAGATGATTTTGATCACGAAGCCGACTACTCCCACTGCTGCGATGCCGAGGAAACAGATTTTCATCGACTGCCACAGCTCCGACCTGCCGGGCTTCGTGGCTAACTTTAACAGTCGCGTGACAGATTGAAGGAATGACCTTACGCCCAAGGCTAATCGCATTCTCAAACATGTGTTCTGATATAAAAAGCTATTTCAACCCAGATATCACCGTAACAACAGAAGAATAAGTCAATCTTAAAGAGAGACAGCGCAGTTGAATGCCTCAAACAGAAGGATAACCACTGAACGTGTTCACCAGCTTTTCCAGCAGGCTAGAAACGTGATACGTGAAGACGAGGAGCTGGCACAGCGCTACGTCACCCTTGCCCGAAAAATCGCTATGGCGTCCAGAGTGCGTATCCCGAAGGAATACAGGCGACAGGTGTGCAGAGCTTGTAAAAAGTTTATCTTGCCAGGCGTCAACTGTCGTGTGCGTGTTCAACAACGTCGCGAGCCTCATGTGGTCATGACTTGCGGCTACTGCGGTGGGCACATGCGATTCCCCATAAGAGATAAGAAGAGACAAAGGAAATGATAACGTCTAAGGTTAAGCGTCGGACAAAACACAGGTTAAATGCTCAGAAGCCCTCAGTCTTGGTGGGTAAGCGTGGAATTGCTCAGGAGGTCTTGGCTGAGATAGATGGCAGACTGGAGAACGCTGAGATGGTGAAGGTGAAAATACTCAAGACGGCACTAGGAAAAGAATGCGCAAAGACAGTTGCAAACAAAGTTGCCGAGCAAACGGACTCGACGCTCGTAGAGGTTAGGGGACACACTTTTATGCTTTACAGAAAAAAGAAGCGGAAAATTAGCCCGTGAGCTCAGGGGCCATCTACATGTCTATGTTTAGCCCAAGCCATCGAGCTGCTTTCTTATCTCTTCAATCTCCTGTATCGTAGGCTGGGTTGGAAAATTGTAGAGAGGACCACTGGGTTTCTCATTGTAGTACGGTCGGTTGCAGTCTGGACATCCGGAAGTCAGGAAGGGCACACCACTTCTGATGACATCTTTCAGAAGCTTTCGAGTGATCCCAAAACCAGAGATGCAGCTCTTCTCGTTGAAACTCATTCGTTCAACTCTCGTCATATCTTGGACTAGGAGGTAGCGGGCGAGTTGAACACGCCTGTAGTGGTCTATTCTGGGCGCGGGCTGACGCCCTAAGCATGTTCCCTGAAGCGGAGTAAAGGCGAAGAGCCCGGGATAAACGCCGTTGTCTACGCACCACTGGGCTATCTCGACCATTTCCCTTTCACTTTCGCCCAGCCCCACCATTAGATGAGTGCTAACCTTTCCCCTACCGAATACGTCCACGGCTTCCAGAAGAATATCGTGCTGCCTACGCCAATCATATGGACCTCCAGCTGATCTGCCCTTGACACGGTCGAAAACCTCCTCCGTTGCCGCATCGAGGGGAATCCCAATTCTGTCGACGCCTGCTTCCCAAAGTCTCACGATTCTCTCCCTGCTTAGCGGCTGACAGCAGACTGAGATCGGCAGCTTTATCCGCAGACTCTTCACCCCTTTAACCATAGCTGTAAGGTCGTCAAACACTTCAGCATAATTCAACGTCTGAATACAGGCCCGCCTAATCCTTCCCACACGCACCGCCTTCGCCAGCTGTTGCAGCACGCCTGCTGTGGCAAAAACTGGCCACGCCACTCTAGACAGCCTGTCGGTTAGGCTCTGGCTGCTTCTTGCCTGTGAGCAGAAGCTGCAGTTTGCCGTGCATTTGCCTTCGATGTATGTTAGTAGGTAGGCTGTCGTCGGGTGGGCGTTTAGGAAGCCCTGTATCAAACCTAGTTCTATGGCTGAGCCTGACGAAGCACGAATCAGTGGCGGCAGAGACGGCTTTTCTTTAGCCAAGCTTTTTCCCTAGAAGTCATCCGCCAAGTATTTCAGGTTGAATGGTTTCAGTTTGAACCCTGAGCCGATGCTGACGAGGAACGAGCCGAACTCGCTTATAATTTGTCCCCAATCCATGGCGAGGGTTCGCATGAAGTCGCTGTATGAGGCATAGTCTTTGTGGAATGACACCATCACGATGTCCCTGCCGAAGCCTTCGCCATCAGCCGCGAATATTACGTTCGGATGCTTGTTAGTCCATTTCTTGGCAAGCTGCACTATCTTCTCAGCCTCTTCAGCAGAGGGGTATGACTTCATCTTCAGGAAGGTGAAGGCTAAAATTTGGTAGCCGAGTTTGGAAGTCTGGGATGACCGTGTACGTTTCCAAGTATTCTTTCTCCAGTCGAGCCCTTGTCCTTGTGACGGTCGGCTGGGAGACCTCAAGGCTTTTGGCGATTTCTCTATCGCTCCTTTTGGAATTCTTAAGCATCTCCCTCAGCAGTCGAATGAGTTTTTCCTCTTTCATAGGTGAATCTATTTCAAAGGCTGCTTTTTAACAGTTTGTAGAAATGCATAAGAACGCCGCAAGTGGTGGAGAAGGCGAATCTTATAAATCAGAGTGGTTACGCTTCTTTCTCAACCGTGATTAACCTTGGACTTTGCGACGTTGCTGAAGGCGCAGGGAAGAGCGTTTGAGGATGCTCTGCAGACGGCACAAGGCTTGAGTCAAAATCATTTCGGCAAGAAAATTCGTTTCTACGCCCCCAGCTTCGTGTACTACAAGACTGACTACTACTCGTCGACGCCTGCCTTCCCGTCAATCTCCGTGACTGGTGCCTCGTGTTCGTTGAGGTGCAAACACTGCGGCGGCGTGGTCTTGAACACCATGTACCCCGCGTCTTCGCCCGCTAAACTCGTGGAACTTTGTGGCGAGTTGAAGCGTAAAGGCGCCGTAGGCTGTCTCATAAGCGGAGGCTGCATGCCCGACGGCTCAGTGCCAATCGAGGAGTTCATAGATACTCTCGGGGAGATTAAGCAAACATTAGGGCTAACTATGGTAGTACACACCGGAGTCGTCGATAGGAGCGTGGCTGCTCGGTTGAAAGAAGCTCGGGTGGACGCTGCTCTAATAGACATCATCGGCTCGGACGACACGATAAGAGAAGTCTACAACTTGGACGTCTGCGTGGAAGATTATGAAGACTCGCTCAGGGCACTACATGAGGCAGAAGTACCAACTGTGCCCCACGTTTTAGTCGGGCTGCATTATGGCAAGCTGAAGGGCGAGATGAATGCGCTCGAAATCATCGCGAGATACGCGCCTTCCGCCGTCATCGTGATTGCCTTCATGCCCATACGCAACACGGCTATGGAAAGAGTCGCCCCGCCCTCTCCTCCGGACATCGGGAGAGTGCTCGTTGCGGCGAGACTTGTGATGCCATCCACTCCGCTGGCGCTGGGCTGCATGAGACCGAAGGGCACACATCGGGCGGAAACGGACGTGCTAGCTGTCAAATGCGGCGTAAACGCGATCGCTTTCCCTGCTGAGGAGGCTATAGCAATGGCGGAGAAGTTGGGCTATGCGGTTTCCTTCTCTTCTCTCTGTTGTTCTCAAGTCTTTGATGATTTGAAAACTGGGAAATTCTAGGGTCTTAATCTCTTTTGGACGAGAAGTGCCAGACCAGGCCCATCATGTGGTCTTTGGCGATTTTGATCTGTCTACTGAGCCTTCGCGCGTCTTCCTCAGGCACGCCTAGTTTGGTGAGTTCTTTTTCGAAGGCTTTTCTCGTTTTTCTCACGTGCCAGCCCAGCGTTAGCCACATCCAGAAGAGCTGGGTCAGTAGCTTAGCGGTTCTTGGAATTATGCTGAGGAATGTTGTCACTCGCAACTCGTGGAGCCTCTAGCTCGGATAGGCTTTTCCTTTCACTCTTCGTCGTCTTCGTCGCGTGTTGAGCGTTTTTCTTTCATCTTCTCAGCGAATTTTGCCTCTAGGCGCTCGCGTATTTCTCTTTCCAGCTCTTTCTCTTTCTCGGGGGTTAGGTGTCCAGTTTTGCCGATTTGTTTGAACACATCTCCGAAGCTTGTGAAGGTGCTCATGTAGTCCTCTGTCATTTTGAGGGCTGTGTCGTTGGGCATACCGCTGTCTTTCAATTCCTTGTAAAAGGCTGCTGCAGCTTTACCCATGCTGCGTCCCGTGTCTTCGCTGAAGACGCTTGAGATCAAGCTTTTTATGAGTGCAGGGACTTCCTTCGATACGACGCCTAGGATTTCTCGGAGTTCCTCAACATCCTCTATCGAGCTTTTCTCCTTGTCCTTTTTTTCCAGCATTCTTGTCTCACCCCTCTTTTAGTAGATTCGCGGGTAGCTTCTTAGTATTGTGATGGCTTCGGCTTTTTTGCGTTCCGCTTCCAGCACGGTTTCCCTAGCTGATTGATGGTCGAATGCCACTATGGCGTTTGCTGCGGTCGGTTTTGTCGTATGGAGGAGGCTGACTTTTCCCATTGTGATTCTGTTCTTTTCTATACTTGCTTTCACGTTTGCACACCTCACTAGTAAGAGAGGGGTGGGCACGATAGTTTAAGATGCTGGGAAAAAGTGGTCAGCAGCGTGGTCACTGCGGAG
Source organism: uncultured Candidatus Bathyarchaeia archaeon (assembly GCA_964395545.1). GTDB lineage: Archaea > Thermoproteota > Bathyarchaeia > Bathyarchaeales > SOJC01 > CAYGVX01. Next base: position 47,410 of record CAYNAW010000001.1, read on the forward strand.
CCATTTCGTATTTCTTGCCGAAACCTGCGACTGGGCGCACTACGCCCTCTCGTTCGAGCTGTTTGACGCGTTGTCTTATGATGCGGCGTGAGGCTTTGCCCCTCATAGCTTGGACTTGGCGGGTTATGGCTGAGATGTTGAGTGCCCCTTTGACGGCGAGAGCTTGAATGATACATCGGCTCATTTCGTCTCTGGCAACTTCAGGCTTCTTGATTATGTTCTCAGCTGTCTTCAAGCGTGCTGCAACCTTCAGCGGCTCGTCGTACAAGCCTAATCCCACTTTGGTGATGCGCAGTGAAGCGGCAAGGCCTTCGTATTCGGGTTTCTCGAGGATAAGACTTTCGAGCGTGTCAAGGCGCTTTATGATCAAGTCTAATTTCTTGCTCAGGTCTTCAACGCTGCCTGCAGGTTTGGGCTGTTGCTTCACGTTCTTGTCTTTGCTCATCTTTTGCTACGGCACGCTTTGAATGCAGAAGAGTATGGGTTTCTCTGTTTAAATCGTTATACTTGTTATCTGGACGAATTCAACACAATTGTTTGGCAAGGGTTCTAGTTCTGAGCAAGCTATCACTACATCGAGAAAAGTTGCTCCATGCTCCTTTTCTCGGGCTCATTTTGTCATTCTTTGCAGTGCCGAGGCTATGATGAAGAGTCCTACAAGAACCATTATCGTCGGGATAAGCGGCAGCGTGTATCCCATGATTCCAGCTCCGCCAATGGCAAGGGCTAACAGTCCTATGAAAAGGCTGAACTTGCTCACTCGGACGCCCGTACTCGCCCTGACTCCGTTTAGCCCGATGAGAATCGCTCCCACGCCCAAGGCCAAGTATGGTCCCGTTTCCGCATCGTAGTCTCCAGCCCACCAGCCTACGCCGAGGAGTATGACAAAGGCTCCCCAGGCGATGCCTTCCAATGCCCTGTTGTTAACCAAACTGGACGCCTCTCTCTCGCATAGCTTGTGAACGGCTTCTAAGATTTCCGATGTCCATGTCGCTAGCCTTTGCCATCTTTCTCTTATTCCTTCTTCTGCGTTGCCTGCATTGCTTTGCTGGCCCCCGCAAACGCCGACAGCCCCATGATTTCTCCCTTGACGACGTCCATTGGAATCGCGAACACAATCGTGTTGCTTGGGTCGTAGCTGATGTCCTCTAAGCTGGACAACGTGCGCAAGTACATCGCTCTGTTACTCATCTGCTTGACTGCCTTCTCTAGGTTTCCGGCAGCCGTCAACTCGCCCTCACTCTTGATGATCACCGCACGCTTCTCACGTTCGGCCTCAGCCTGCCGTGCAATCACGCGCTTCATGTCTTCAGGCAGCTCAACATTCTGCAGATTCACTGAAATGATGTCTACACCCCACTCTTGTGTCTCACGTTCAACAATCTCCTCAATCTTGTTCGCGATCTCCTCTCGCCTCGACAACAACTCGTCCAGCTCCACGTTACCCACTACGTCCCGCATCGTCGTCTGCGCATATTTCATCACGCTATTCCAAACGTTCTGTATGTTCACCAAGCTATCCTTCGTGTTAACCACCTTCATGAACACCACCGCGTCGATGCTTACACTGATGTTATCCTTGGTCATAACTTCCTGTCGAGACACGTCCAAAGTGACGATGCGCTTGTCCTGCTTCAGAAAACTCTCCGCCAAGGGCCACTTGAAGAAGAACCCCGGACCAACCAGCCTCTGGAACTTGCCAAATCTCAATACAATCGCCTCCTCCCACTCCTTGTTGATCGCCACGCAGCCAGGCAAGAACGCCAAAGCGATGAAGGCAACGACGCCGAACAAGGCAGACCACGGATTGGGAAACACGAAGAAGGCCAGCAACAGAAAGACCGCGAAAACGGCTAGGAAGAACACGAATGGCGTCGGAGAACCCGAATACTCGCTCTTAGCACGTACGTTCACCGAATCCCCCACCTCACCCATACCAACTCACCTCCTCCCACCTGTACACAAACCCTATGCAACACAACCCTATTTCAGCCTTACTTGCCCACAGACTAGCCCCGTCGTCAATACTAGCATCCACACTAGCCTCCTACGAGAACGGTTCAATCCACGCACGAGATATGCACAGCCACCCTCTAGCCCTTAACCCCATGCCTCGCCCAGATACGACAAGTGCCCTCCCCAGAAACCATACATGCACCCCGAGGCGACTCGGGCGTACACTCATCCAAGAACAATGGGCACTCACTCGGTTTAATCCTGCCAACCATGACCAAATGACACAAGCATCCCGGCAAAACATCCCTACCCTGCTCAACCCTCACATCGTGCCTCACCCTTGCATCAAGCACTTTAAACTCGGGCTTCAAGGCAAAAGACGACGCAGGCAGCCGCCCCAACCCTCTCCAGCCACCCTCAACCACGTCGAAAACACGGTCAACAAGCCTCAAAGCCTTCACGTTGCCCTCCCATTTCACAGCCCTCCCGTACTCATTTTCCAGTCGCGATACACCATCCGCTGCCTGCTGCAGCAGCATGTCAACGGCAAACAAGACATCCAAAGGCTCAAATCCAGCGACCACAACAGGCATACGGTAAGCACTCGCAAAAACCTCGTAAGGCTTCAGACCGATAATCGTGGAAACATGCCCGGGCGCGATGAATCCGTCAATATGCAAGTCACCCAACCCGAGAAGCATCTCCATAGCAGGCGGAATCAAACGATGCGAAACAAGAAAACTGAGATTCTCAGGCGGCCTCTTTAACGCTTCATTTGCCGTCGAAGGCGCGGTCGTTTCGAAGCCGATCGCGAAGAAAACGAACTCCCTATTCGGCTCCTCCTTCGCCATCTTCACAGCGTCACTCACGCCGTAGACAACACGCACGTCGCCTCCGTGAGCCCGCGCTTCAGCCAACGACAAACTGGAGCCCGGCACCCGCAACACGTCTCCAAAAGTGGCCACAGCAATCCCGTTCATCGTCAACTTCACGGCCTCGTCTATATCTGACGCTGGTAAAACACATACAGGACAGCCGGGTCCAGCAATGACCTCCACGTTCTTCGGCAGAAGGTTGCGTAGCCCAAAATGGGTTACAGTCCACTCGTGTGTCCCGCAGACATGGCAGAACTTCATCCGATGCTTCGGCGCGATTTTCTGAATGTGCGCCGTGACTTTTTTTGCCAGCTCTGGGTCTCTGAACCCTGCCAACTCTTTCAAGGCTTCGCCCTCTTAGATAATCATTCTAATGTGTTTTATGATGCAGTCCCTTCCGTCGACAATTCTTACCGGCGCATCGCATCTCGGACAATACAGAGAAGGCATGGACACGTGGAGAGCTGGGTCATCAACGTACTTGAAGTCACCCGTGTAGTCGCATCGGCTGCATTGCACTGTTCCCTCACGTTCGCTGATCGTGAGGCGGGAGTCTTCGATGAGGGTGTCTTTTGTTATTATTTCGTACCAGAACCTGACTTGTTCCGGGTTCAGGAAGGTAAGTTTCCCGATTTCGAGGCATACTTCAATTACCTTCTTTGCTCTCCGCTCCTCTGCTTCCTTCAACACCGATTCGACGAGTTGTGTGGTTATTGTGCCTTCATGCACTCGTATTGACTCCGTCAGAGACCTAATGCCCCAACTACCTCTCCGGCACCTTCACCTGTGCGGCAGTTCGCAAAGACAACCTTTGCTTGGGGATTGACCTGTTCAACGTTCGCTTTCAGCTGGTTCACGTCAACGTTCATAGCCTTAGCCAAATCCATCTTGTTCACCACCACTACGTGGGCATCCATGAAGATGAAAGGATGCTTTACTATCATGTATGGGCCTTCCGTTACGCTCACTACGACTACACGCTTCTCTGAGCCCAAGGGGAATTCTGCTGGGCATATGAGGTTGCCCACGTTCTCGATGATAAGCAAGTTTATCGTGTCCAAATCGAGTCTGAGTAGCGCCTTCTTCACCAGATTGGCGTCGAGGTGGCATTCTTTGCCCGTGTTTATGGCTACGACTTCAACGCCGTGACGCCTGATGATTTCAGCATCTATGGTCGTTGTCAAATCTCCCTTGAACACGGCGATACGGTACTTCCCTTTGAGGAGTCTCACGAGATTCTCAATCAAGGAGGTTTTTCCAGCTCCGATGGAACCCATTACGTCAATCGATATTATGCCGTGTTCCTTCAATAGCAGCCTGTTCTCATTTGCGATTCTTTGGTTTTCCTTCAGGATGCTTTCTTCAAGCTCTATGTCGAAGACCTCGCCTTCTTCGGCTTTCACAACATCCTTAGCTTGCGACAAAAAACACCCTCCTACCTCTTTTTGGGTTCTTCAATCTTAAGGATTTCATTCCACAGCCTAAACGTCTCTTCAGCTTCATTCTTATCGATTACTTGAATAGCGTAGCCTGCATGGACTAGAACATATTCGTCGACTCTCGCTTCTACGAGGGATACGTTTACTTCTCTAAGGACGCCCTCCCCGAAGTCCACGTTAGCTACGTCGCCGTCTATCCTGACGACCTTCGCAGGGACTGCCAGACACATTTCAATCATCCTACCGAGAATCTCGGTCTCCGATAAATCAGTTTCTCTGATTGAGCAACATTGCGGCTGCAAGTGATTGTCCGAAGGAAACGCCACCGTCTCCCGCAGGAAGGGCTTCGTGAGCGCAGAATTTGACGTCGCTCTTCTCCACGTGTTTCTTGATAGTCAGGGTCATGTGTCTGTTGTAGGCAACTCCGCCTGAGAATCCCACGGTCGTTGTGCCTCTTTTCTGGGCCGCTTCGGCTGCGATTTGTGCCAAGCCTCTTGCTAAATAGGACTCTGCCGAGTAAGCCAAGTCTGAAGTTGGCAGCCTATTTCTGGCTTCGAAAACTGCTTGAACGATTCTTGTAGTGTTGAGGACCCCGTCCACGATTTCTGGCTCCAGCTTAAGCACGTCTCGTCCACGCACAGCAGCAGACTCGAGTTTCATGGCTGGTTCGCCCTGGTAAGTTCTGTCATAGCAGATGCCCAGAATCGCTGCCACAGCATCCAGGACTCGTCCGCAGCTCGTGGTGACAGCCGACCTTTGGTGCTCGTTACCGAGTTGGCCGATTATTATTTTGGCTTCCTCTCTTCCGTGTGGCAAGTGGTCACTATTGGCGAGAAGCCACTGTTCACCCTCTTTTGTATTCCCAAGTATTCCTGCCGCCATTCTGAGTGGATAACGTGTTGCTAGGTCGCCTCCAATCAAAGGTTGTTCCTGAAGATGCCCGACCCTCTCGAATTGGGCTTTGCTGCAGTGAAGAACTTCGCCTCCCCACGCTTTCTCATCTGCTCCGTACCCATAACCGTCACAGATTATTCCAGTCATCTCGTCGAGACATTGCTCTCCCAATAGGGAGACCGCGTGGGCGTGGTGATGTTGCACAGGGATGAGTGGGCAGCCTGCTTCTTCAGTGATCTTTCGAGCAAGTGTGGTTGTGGCGAATTTGGGATGCAGGTCACATGCTACCGCCTCGAGTTGCCCGCGCGTATTAGTCAATGCTAGAATGTGGCGAATCGTGTCTTGCAGGAACTTGAGCGTCGCGAGGTTTTCCACGTCGCCGACGTGTTGTGAGATGAACACTTTGTCGCCGAGGAGGATTGACGCGTTCACATTTTCTTCAGCCCCCACGCCCAGTACACATCTGTCAAAAGACCTTTTCAGCGGGATGGGTGCGGGAGCGTAGCCTCGAGACCTTCTTATAAAACTCGCTTTTCCGTTTTGATGGCGGAGGACAGAGTCGTCACATCTGTGAGCGATCGTTCTGTCGTGGAATAGGAAATAGTCAACCGTGTCGCCCAGCGTCTTCAAGGCTTCGTCGTTGTCGGCGACTATCGGTTCACTCGGCGGGTTGGCACTGGTCATCACAAAGGCTGGCTCCTTCACCTCGTCGAACAGCATGAAGTGCAACCCCGTATAAGGTAGCATTACGCCTATGTTGTGGAGTCCAGGTGCGATAAGCTCTGAGAGATGGTAGTTCTCCGATTTGTCAAGTAGGACGATAGGTCTTGCAGACGAAATCAGCGTCTCGGCTTCTTCTGGACTAACGCCTGCAAATGATTTTATGGTCTCCAGGTCGTGCGCCATTATAGCGAAGGGTTTTTGTGCCCTGTGTTTAGCCTGTCTGAGTCTTCTTAGGGGTTCGTCTATCGTAGCGGCGGTTGCCACGTGGAAACCACCGTAGCCTTTTATCGCGAGGATGTGCCCCTTCTCAAGCAGTCGACCTGCTTCGCGTATCGGGTCCTTAACGGCCAAAGGTTTACCGGTGTTCATGGTTAAGTACGTCTTCGGTCCGCATTTTGGGCAGGCAACAGTCTGCGCGTGAAATCTTCTGTTGTCTGCGTTCCTGTATTCTTTTTCGCAGAATTCACATGTTTGGAAAGCTTGCATGGTGGTGTTTTGTCGGTCGTAGGGCAGCTGCCTAATGATGGTGTATCTGGGTCCGCAGTCTGTGCAAGTGATGAAGAAGTAGTCGTGTCTGGGATTTTTCGGATTACGGAGTTCGTTTAGGCATTGGTTGCAGATAGCGATGTCAGCTGGAGTAACCGAGCCTGAGGACTCTCTGGCTTCGGTGCTCTGGAGGATTCTGAATTCGTTGAATTCGCCTGTTTCTGTGCTGTAGTGTACGCATATGTCGTAGATCTGGGCTTGGGGGGGCTTCTTGTTCTTAATGTCTTCTAGGAAGTGCTTCACATTGGCTTCGGTGCCTTCTACTATGACTTCTACGCCTGCGTCGCCGTGATTTCTGACGTAACCTTGGAGATCGTGAGCGGTGGCCGTGCGGTAGATGAAGGGGCGGAAACCAACCCCTTGGACGATTCCTGTGACTTTGATTTTGGCTTGCATTGTTTGGGGTTCCTTGTGTTTCTGGGGTTTGGGGTGTGGAAATACTTTGTGCTTCTGGCTTTGTTCTGTTTGGAGGTATTGGTGGGTAGAGGATACGTGCGAGTTCTGCGCGTTAGTTGACCATTTTTGTGTACGCAGCTACCTGGTGCAGATTTGGGTGTTGTTTTGGATGCTATTGGTTAGGAAGTTGGTGTCTTAGGCAGCCTATCCAAGTGTCATGTGCCTGACATCTAACTCAGAGTTATCTTTCCAGAACGCTCTTACAAGCGTCAAGAATTCTTCCAGGGCAACCTGTTGCCAACATCTCAACACGATAAGTAATACAGGTTTTCTGCTTTCAAGCCACCTCGTCATATGCCCCAATATTACGAGAACTAATGTATTCGTACCTGCAAATTTCGAATGCAGAAATCTGGCGATGGAATATGCTTGCAAGAGATATCCAGAAAAAGGGGAGGAGGGATGATAATTTCCTGTGTTTATGGCATGGTTTCTCCGTAGTGGGTGACTACGGTGACCAAGTCGAAGATGTCTATCTTGCCGTAGGGATATGCCATATCCGCCTGAGCGTTCCAGTCTGGATCATCAGAAGTGGACCCGTAGGCTTGTAAGAACATTGACACGTCAATGAGGTTCACTACTCCATCGCCGTTCAGATCAGCGATTATTGAAACAGTGAAGTAGATTTTCTCCGAAGCAAGCGTTTCTCCTTCAACATCAGTTGCATAGACCACGACATTATGCTGTCCGTATCCAACTGGTATCACCATGTTTCCTGTGATTGTGACGTTTTCGGTGCCGTTTAAGCTGTAACCCATCCATGTGATCATCCCAAGCTTCGGGACGTCTATGTCAAATTCCAGCGGAAGGTTGAACGGTGTAGCAGCTGTGTTGTATGTGGCATTTTCTGGCGAAATTACAGTTATTGATTGAATGGCAGTCGGTTTCTGTGAAGCACTCTCGGCGAGGGGAACGACCGAAGTTATCATTGATAAGCAGAGAACAATCCAAAATGCTCTTTTCATGTTGTTTCCTCTTTCTCCTTTGGTCTCCTTCTCTTAAAACGAGTATTGCTTTCTATTAAGAATTGCGCAAAACTTGTCGCAACTCCTTTAATAGGGGAATACGTGTTCTATCTACGTCAGAAAAGAGGCCCACAAGGCATGCTGATTCGTGAAGTCATACTTGAGAACTTCATGTCCTATGAGTACGCTAGGATACCTCTTAAACCAGGCGTGAACGTCATCTGTGGGCCAAACGGTGCTGGAAAGTCCTCTGTGCTCTTAGGCGTTTCCATTGCTCTAGGCCAGTCTTACACTGAACGTTCGAGGAAGCTGAGCAACCTCATCCGCTGGGAAAACGACCAGGCTCGGGTAACTATTGTCTTAGACAATTCACCCCGGAACGACAAGCGTCCAGTCGCTAAGTTCGACAAGGATCAGATATTTCTTACCCGAGTGCTTAGGCGAGATGGGAAGTACTGGTTTGAACTCGACAACCGCGCGGCGTCTAAGAAGGATGTCGAGAGGACCCTCGCCAAGTTTAGTGTCGAGCCTGACAACCTCCTGATTATTATGCACCAGAACATGACTGAACAGTTTACTGTCCTTTCCCCTCAAGATAAGCTCACAACCGTCGAGGCAGCTGTTGGCTTGGAGCCATACCGTAGGAACGTCCTACAGGCTAGGAAGAAGCTCAGCCACATACTGAGTGAAGAAGAATCGGTGGGCAAGCTTCTAGAATCGGCTGAGCAGACACTGACCTACTGGCGAGAGCAGTACGACCGCTTTCAGCAGAAGAAGCAGATGCAGATGAAGAGGCGGTTCCTTGAAAGAGAACTCGCGTGGGCAGAAGCAGCGAGGAAAGAAAATGCTGTGAGCGAGTTGCAGAGTCAACTTACCATTGAAGAAGGCGAACTCGAACGCGTCGAGGGTGGCACGGTCAGATTGCAGACTGTAGTTTCCAAACTGCACACCAGATTGGAGCAGTCCAAGTTGCAGTGGCACCAGCTCTTCCAAGGACGATTGGCGATTGAGAGGGAAAGAGCCAAGAACGAAGCGTCTATCGCGGTCAGGGCTCAAGCGGTGGAAGAAATGCGCCAGCTCTTGGATGGCAACAGCGCGAGAATAAACCACTGCATCGCTGAAGTTGAGCAGCTAGAGACTGCTTCCTCAGGCATTCGACGCAACCCAGACGACTTCATAGAGCGACTGACCGAGATCAAGAGGACCTACAAAGACATCGAAGACACGTGGACTCAGCAACTGACTCAAAAGAGTGAAAGCCTGAAGGCACTCATGGAAACCCACCGCGGAGAACTCGAGAAAAACGCCAAGTATCTTATGGAAACACAGCAGAAAACAGAGCAGGCGTCAAAGGAAATCGAAGACGTGACAAGCCGAATCATAGACTCAAAAATAGAAGCCGCACTGCTGAACTACCAGAAACAAAGCATCGAGAAGACTCTTCAAAAACACCGCAGGGAACTGAAGGCTAAGACTGAGGAATACGACGAGGCCAGAGGAAAGGCGGAGCAGACGGGCTCACGCATAGTCTCAGCAAGGACCCCGAGTGAAATCTTTGACGAAATCGGGTTGACCGATGGACATTTGGCAGCCTTGGCAGATGTTTCAGAGGACATTGAACGCATGTACGAATCCTACTCCAAGCTCTACTTGGACTTGAAGGAGAAGGCGAGGACCGTTGCAGAAAACCGCGCGAAGACTCTTGAAGAAGTCAAAGTCCGGATGCAGTCATGGCATGCCGTTATGCAGAGCCTCCTCGACCATGTGAATCTCCAATACCAGAAGATTCTTACTCAAGCCCAAGCCACGGGAGGAGTTGACTTGGTCAACGACCATGACATCGAAGCTGCAGGATTAGAAGTTGTTGTTGGTTTCAAGGGCGCCACGCCCGTTCCTTTGGACGCTTACACCCAGAGCGGTGGAGAAAGAAGCATGGCAACGATGAGCTTTCTCCTTGCTTTGCAGCAGCATGTACAGTCGCCTTTCCGCGCAGTCGATGAATATGACGTCCATATGGACCCACGAAACCGCGAAACCATCACCAACCTTCTAATTGATTCGGTTGAAAAATCAAATTCGCAGTACCTAATAATAACGCCCAGTCAAATCACCTTCGCAGACAATGACATACACGTCGTTACCGTGCAGAACGTTGAAGGCATGTCTCGAGTAAATGTGAAAGCAGGCTAGTTCCGGAACAACGGCTGCCGCACAGTATGCTTGTCGCGCACGAGGTAATTCAAG
>CAYNAW010000001.1:57607-76885 GCA_964395545.1 uncultured Candidatus Bathyarchaeia archaeon
GTTCCGGAACAACGGCTGCCGCACAGTATGCTTGTCGCGCACGAGGTAATTCAAGCTTCTGTGTCAAGCTTCTGTGAACACTTGCAGATGATGGAACACAGAAACCCTAAAATGCGCCACGAGGTGCATAAAAAGTCACTTGAAATTGCCCAGAGGGGTGGTCAGTGTCCACAGGGAAGCAGAAGAAGAAACTCGGTAGAGAGCAGCTACAACGCATTATCGATATATGCTGCTCCATCGAAGAGAAGGGTGTAGACCCTTTCTTGGTGGACGTGGACCGTGTGGTCAGGACCATACACGAGTATTTTCCCGAGTGGGATGACCCCGAAGAACTCTGCCTAGACGCCGAGGCTTTGCACCAAATCGCCTCAGCCATCAAACTCCAGAGCGACTGGATCAAACACCGCTCCACATCGCTCTACACAGACCCCTTCCTAATAGAGGAAAAGCTGCGGAAGTTACCCAAATACGAAATTGCCGCAGTCTTCCTAAAGTCTTGGCACCCCCTCGTGGAGCTTGAGCAAATCTCCCCCCACAGCCTCGCCGAAGCTATGAAATATTGGCAGAGTCTGCTCCCTTTCGACGAAAGATGGCGGAAAACCGAAGCAGCTCTTATAGAGACTGGAACCGCCAGCCGAGAGGAATTGCTACGACAAAAGTTTATAGCTGAAAAAGAATTCTCCAAGGAATTAGAAGCCTTTTGGCTGGAGCTCAGACAAAAGATCAGTGATGCCCCGAAGATTGAGTACTGGGAATTCATAGGTGCCGAAACCTACGAAGAAACCGTGAGACGCGCTTACATGACAAGCTTCTTAGTCACCTACGGCTATGCGACCCTCGAAGTTGACAGACTGGAAGAGATAGTGCACATAAAACCCTACGAAACTCCAATCCCGAAAGTAGGAAAAGACAGGCAAGCAGTTTCTCTGCCTATCCCTATAAGCATGGACGATTGGAAGAAATGGAAAGAAGGTAGGAAACATTGAAGAAGAAAACAATGTATGCCGCAAAACTGAAGAGAGCGACGCACATGCTCTTCTTCAAGAGACACAAGAAGCCCGGAGTGAAAGGCTGGGAACTGAGACAGAGACTGGGCTCTGATTACCCAAAGACCCTAGCTTTGCTGAACAGCTACCTGGAAAGCCTAGACCTGCAGGTGAAAACAGTCTTCGAAGAAGAGAAACCATCAGCGAAACCGACAGCCGCACAACTGGACAGAGCGCGGTTCTTCATAATCCTCCGAGGAACCTTAACGCCTAAGGAAACGAAGATGATGGGATGGCGCATCGACGACATTGCGGGCTTGGCCATCACAGTCTCCGCCATAATCGCTAAGAAAGGAAAAGCCTCTAGACAGGAAGTTGAACAGCTCCTGCGAGACAAACTGCCCGGCTGGAGGGTTAACTTGAACGTAGACCGCTATATCCGCTCTGGATACATAGACCAAGACCAGAGGGGGCAACTCTACCTAGACTGGCGGACGAGAGCAGAAATCGACGAGAAAACTCTGATTGATCTTCTTATCGCACAATAGGATGGGGCAGCTGAAGGAACAAACTGGCTTCATTGACGGAAAATGCAGTTGATAGAGTCAAACTCTCGGACAAAATTCAGTCCCTTTAACGTCGTCTTGTAGACTCCATTATCGTTTATTATCATGCCATTTTGGTTCAACAGCTCCAAGTACAGTTTCAGCTGAGAATGGCTAAGCCTCGCCTTGTACATTATGTATGTCTTCTTCTCTCCAGATTGCGCCGTCTTCAGAATCTCTACAATGATGTCATGACGGTCTCGTCTGCGAAGGGACTCGTCACTTTGTATAAAACTCTCCAGTTTTCCATTCTTCTCTCTATACACGTCGACTATGTAAGCGGCCTCCTTCTCCTCGATGGCACACTCATGAACATCGGGTGTCTTGTGTGTAATAAGGATTCACTTCACCTGCCAACATCGTACGTTTGAACTACCAGAGCAGTTTTGTTGTTTTGCATTATTAATGCCCCAAAGAAGAGAGGGAGAGCAGTCTTTGGAAACAGTCTAATCCGCTCTCTTCATACGAGTTCCCGAAGAGAAATGACCAATTCTGCACATCAGTTGACGCATTGGCATGGGTGCCATGATAGTTGCTTGTCTCTTCTTCCCAGAAGGCCTTTGTTCGTAGGTACTGTAACTTTGCCTTGAGAAACAGAGTTTTAGTGGCTGGTTGGAGGCGGAGGGGGCATCGCCGTTACCCTAGCGCTGGTCCCTTTGCTCCGAGTCATGCGCAGTGCGCGTACGAGGCTCGCAGCCTACCGCAGAAGAAACGCCAGCTGCACAAAGGTCAAGTGGTGTCTATCGAGGGCGCCTACAACCGGGATGAGCGCACCTTAACGATGGATGCGTAACGTGACGCGCTTACGGTCTAATGCGTGCGCGTTCTCTGGTTTGTGTGTGCCTGTGTGTCTGTCTAAGCATAGATAACGGGGAAGACAAGTAGAGAAGTGGAGAGAGATAGATAGGCGTTTGACCTTTTTCTCTGCTTGAAGAGAGCGAATCCTGAGGGGCGACATACACCTTTGCGTGATCATGGTAAGAGGAGAACTTTTTTATGCTTTCGGCGATAGTCTGGTGCTTTTAGAGGAGCGAGCAACATGCAAGAAGAGAAGGTTTCCTATCATGCATCAGTTCGTAGACTCCACGAGAAACTCAAAAAAGATAATATGAATAATATTTGGGACCGATATGATGCTCAGGGGCTAGGTGATCCTGACAGAAGATGCCCTTTTTGTATGGCTGGAGTGCGATGCGACTTGTGTTCTAACGGACCTTGCCGTGCGGACGCATCAAAAAACAAAAGAGGCGTGTGTGGCATTACGGCCGACGGCATGGCCATGCGAATGATGCTCCTTAGAAACGTTATGGGTGCATCAACCTACCATTACCATACAGACCAGACTATCAGGACCCTTCGAGCAACAGCCAACAATAAGACTCCCTTTAAAATTCAAGAGCCGCAGAAACTGAGAGCATTGGCCAGTCGTCTTGGTGTAGACACTTCAGGATCTGATGGTGAAGTTGCAGTTCGCTTATGTGACTTCGCCGAAGCTGATTTCAGAAGGAAACATTATGAACCAAGCCAAATCGTAGAGATGTTGGCTCCGCAAGAACGCAAAGAAGTTTGGAGGAAGCTGGGCATCTTTCCAGGCGGAATATTCGGCGAAATGATGCAAGCCACGAGTTCGTGTCTGACTAACGTTGACGGTTACTATGCCAGTCTGGCTTTAAAGGCGATGCGTATGGCCATCGCCATGGCTTATCAGAGTCAACTGATCAACGAGTATTGTCAAGATGTCTTGTATGGCGTGCCCAGACCTCACAAGATGCGTGTCGATCTTGGTGTTCTGGATCCTGATTATGTCAATGTGTTGCCGAACGGTCATGAACCTTTTCTTGGCTTTGCAATGGTTCAGCTTGCCAGAATGCCCGAGTGGCAACAAAAAGCAAAAGCAGCCGGTGCCAAAGGACTGCGCATCATCGCCAACATTGAAACAGGTCAAGAAATGATTCAACGATGGAACATGGACGAGGTGTTCTACGGCTTTACCGGGAACTGGATCATGCAGGAAGCTGTTCTTGCGAGTGGTTGCGTAGACCTTTTCGCTTGTGACATGAATTGCTCCATGCCGATAGATCCTTTGTATGCTGAGAAATACAAATTCAAACTTGTACCCGTCAGTGAGCTTGTAGCGTTCGAAGGTGTCATTGATCGGGTCGATTATGAACCCGAGAAAGCGGAGTTGCAGGCTGCACAGCTTCTGGGTATGGCAATCGACAACTTCAAAGAACGCAGAGCTTCAGTGGCACCCGTCACTCAATTGCCTATGAAAGAGGCCGTAGTCGGTTTCTCAACTGAAAGCATTCTTGAAGCATTAGGCGGATCTCTCACTCCTTTGCTTGAGGCAATAAAGAACGGTACCATTCGAGGTATTGCAGGACTGGTTTCATGTACATCGCTGAGGGATTCGGGACAGGACGTGCACAGCGTCAGAATAGCCAAGGAACTGATCAAACGAGACATCCTCGTTCTCTCATTGGGCTGCGGCAATGCGGCCATGCAGGTGGCAGGTTTATGCAGTGTGGAAGCCAAGGAATTGGCTGGTCCAGGCTTGAAGAGTCTATGCGAGAAGTTAGATACGCCTCCGGTTCTCAGCTATGGTACATGCACCGACACTGGGCGTCTCGCAGATATGCTGGCGGCTGTCTCAGAGGCGTTAAAAGTGTCTATTCCAGACTTGCCCGTTGTTGCCGTCGCTCCCGAATACATGGAACAGAAGGCCACAATTGACGCTGTCTTCGCTTTGGCGCTAGGCCTTTACACGTACGTGAACCCTGTGCCTACTGTAACAGGTGCGCCAAACTTGGTCAAGCTATTAACCCAAGATTGCGAACAACTCACCGGCGGACTGTTGAATGTTGAAAAAGACGCTGTGAACGCGGCAAGCTCGATTCTTGCTCGCATCGAAGAAAAAAGAAATAAAATCGGAATCTAAATAGAAATCGCACGCAGTATCATCCGCAAAGGCGATACGAACTCAAAGAGATTGGACAAGAACACTCAGATACAGGTTCGCAGGTGGGGCGAGAATTACACACACACGCGACTCAGCAAGAACGGGTGCTTCGCACACTTATTCGATGCCAAAAGAGCCATCCGATACTGCGCCTTTGGCCGCCCAAAAAAGTCATGACGTTCCAGCAAGAAATTCTCGAGCGTCTCCGCCTCCCAACTTCCTCAATTTGCCATCTTTCTTCCCTTTCCAGTATGGGCTATGTCTGACAAAACTAATCTTCGCCTTCAACAGGTCCATGTAGAAATCATCTTCGGCCGGGTGCATCCGTCCAAGGATTCTGAAGGCTGTCTCCGGTCCGACGCCCCTAGTCTGCAGTGCAACTACGGCTCTTCTCCCGTAACTGAGGACTAGGTCTGCAGTTCGGCGGGCATAAATCAGTTCTTCTAGCTCTTCCGGCGGCAATTCCTTCCCCTCCTGCCTCCTCTGCAACGAGGCGGTTAGCCGGGCAGCGTCTTGTGCAAACCTCAGCTTTGCCAAAAGCCCTGAACCACACTTTTCGCATAGAAGTCTCTCAGGTAAATCTCGCACTCTTGCTTCTTTGGCTGGGTTGCCGCAGGAGAGACACAGAAGCCTCACATTCCTAGCCAGTGACGACTTCTTCATCTTCTCTATGTTGCTCAAGAGAACGTGTTCAGGTGCCATAAGCTCCGCGACTTCGGACTGTTTTGCGAAGATTCGATAGGCTAACGGCGTGGGCTTCTCGAGTCGTATCAACGTGCTGACCTTGATTTTGTCCTTTTTCACGTCTAGCATTATCTGCTTGGTAGCCTCTAAGTCCACCTTCTCAGCCATAGCCTCGCGAACAGTCTCCTCGTAGATGGGTGTGCCCTTGAAGCGCGAGGGAAGTTCGGCCATCCTCTCTGGACTCATCGTCTTCCCTCTTGGCAATGCACCGAAGCGTTCAGCGACGAACTTCATTCTGTAAGCGAAGGGAAAACGTGCATCTACGTAATCGTTGAGCGCCTTCTCCACATCCTCAGATGAGAGGTTGAATAGCAGTTGGTGGACTCTCTGCAGCATCTTCTCATCCACTTTTCGTGGTGTCTCGATTAGGATACGGTAACCGTCATTCCACCATCCGACAATCAATTCGTTGTCTGACAGGATGGCGTCGAAGACGCTCCCTAACGTGCGGTTCACGACTTCTCCAAAGCAAGCGTGGACTATGATGTACTTGTCGAAAGCTTCGAGCAGAACATGATTGTGAGTGGGGAGCGGCAGGTTCTCCTTCAGGTAGGCGTGTACCTCTCTGACCGGTTCCAGAAGCGCGGTCTTCTCTACTCCGAGTTTCTTCGAGAGCTTCTCAGCAGTCGACTCGACGCTTCCATTTTTCTGCAGTTCCCCTGCAATCTCTTCTCGCAGCTTTCCTACTGCCGCAGCCAGGGCTATGGGTATGGGAAGCATCTCTCCGTCCCATCCGGGAATCGCGGCGAACTGGTCCTCTGAGGGAACCACGTACACCGTGCCTGTTTCGTCCTCTATCTGCACGATGCGCCACACGTTGCCCTTGCAGATGAAGCTCAGTCCTAGGCGCGCTCGTAGCGCCATGAATTCGTCGCCCAACGTGCCTATCTTGCGGTCTGAGAGGATGTCGACTATGGGATAGCGTTTTTCGTCAGGTATCATAGACAAGTTCCTGTAATAGTAGTCTCGGGTCCGCCGGGTCTTCCTTAACACATCGCCTTCCAGCCTCACTTCTCCTAAGTAGTTCAGGTAGCTTGTCACTTCTAAAAGCTTGGCTCTAGACATGCCTCTGAACGGGTAGGCTCGATGGAAGATTCCTAGAACTTCGTCAACCGTGACCTCTCGTCTATCCATCACGATGCCTACAGTCTGATGTGCCGCCACGTCCAAGGCGTTTTCATGAATTAGAATGGGCTCCAGCATTCCCCTTCGGGCTTTCTGTGTCGTTGCGAGTGCTTCTAAGACGTCTTCGGAGAAGGCTGTAACGATGACTCCTTTCGATACTAGGTTCAAGCGATGTCCACTTCTGCCAACTCGCTGGATGAGACTGCTGACTTGTCGTGGAGACAGATACTGTATCACGAGGTCCACTTGACCTATGTCGATGCCCAGCTCAAGAGTGCTGGTACACACCATTGCCTTCAGAATGTTTGTCTTGAACTCGTCCTCTATTCGGGCCCTCTCCTCCCTCGACAAGGAACCATGATGCACTGCAACGTCATCAGTAAGCAGGTTCAACTTGTGTCCCAGCATCTCAGCGTTTGTTCGACTGTTGACAAAGAGAAGCGTCGAGGTATGCTGCTTCACCAAGTCGAGCATTCGGCTGATTCTCGCAGCCGCTTCTGGAGTTGTCTTCAACTTCTCAGCCAAGTCGAAATCAGCCTCGGCAGGAACTGGGTATTCAACCGTGTAAGTGCAGCCTTTGGGCAGGGAAATCTCCACGATCTTGACAGGTCTGTCTGCACCAGCGAGGAACTTCGCCACCTTTTCGGGGTCCTCCACGGTCGCCGACAAGCCTACTCTCTGGAACTCTCCGCCAACAACTTCGCAGAGCCTCTCCAGGGCCACAGAAAACTGAACGCCTCGCTTGTCCCCAGCCAACTCATGAACCTCGTCAACAATCACGCAACGCACATGACGCAGATGCTCTCTCATCCTGACGCCGGGCAATACTGCTTGCAGGGTCTCAGGAGTGGTCACGAGAATGTCGGGCGGATGAAGCGCCTGTTTCCTACGCATCTTTGCCTCAGTGTCGCCGTGGCGAACTTGGATCAAGAACCCGAGTTTCGTCGCCCAGTATGACAGGCGCCTCATCATGTCACGATTTAGGGCGCGAAGCGGAGTTATGTACAGGACAGAAATGCCCTGCCTGCTCGGCTCTTCAAGGATTCTTGCGAACACCGGAAGGAGGATGGCTTCTGTTTTGCCGCTTCCAGTAGGGGCAACTAGAAGGACGTTCTCGCCTTTCAAGAGAAACGGGATAGCTTTAACCTGAGGCTCTGTGGGTTCGAGCAGTCCCAGCTCCGCCAAGCCCTCTTGAACAGGTTGAGGCAAAAGCTTGAAGACGTGTTCCTCTGCTCTCAATCGAGAAACCTACGGCAAAAGCGTGCTGCTTGCTGATAATCTTTTTGCAGAAAGAAGGCTGGTTGAGCGAGCCTCCAAGATACGTAAGAGAAAGGAGAGGGTGCTGATTAAGCCCTGTTTATGCCTCGGAAGGCGTTGTGATGTGAGCCCACACTGTTACCAGCATGATCGTGAGAAAGGCGCCGGCGAAACCTGAAAGAATCCACTCAAGCATCAAGCTTGGAAATATGAGGGTTGTAAGCCATGGGATGAGGTATCTTGCGGTCACGTTGGCGATGATTCCTGCTATGAAGCCTAGCAGCCCGAACAAGGCGAATACTCTTATCCTGTCACCCATTTTTGTCACCTTGAGTAGACTTACTACAGATGAGCTCCTTTTTAGACTAACTGACACAAAACTGTCTATAATCGAGAAAAAACCCTGCTTCTCTTACATTAAGAGATTTAAAGCTCTAAACAATTTTTAAAAAGCCTATAGCGCCACATATATACCTAAGTGTTTAACCCATAATAACAATGTAATAATACGTTTTTAACAACCCCATTGTCCTTAGGAGGTAACTAAATTATGTCAGAAAGATTCGCCAAGAGATGGGAAGAAGCATCAGACCAGCAACCGTTCGCAACGAAGATTAAGGAGTCTTTGAGGCCACCAGGACCACTGAAACCACGACTCGACATGGCTATTCGACGCATCGAACTGCAAGTCCAGAGGCTTGACCAGGCGAGTGACCGCTTCAACGAGCGCGACAAGAAAATCTTCGCCAGAATAGTCGAGGCTTACACAAAACACGACATGGCGCGCGCAAATGTCTTCGCAAACGAGCTTGCCGAGATTAGGAAAATGGAAAAGATGATCATGCACGGCAGACTTGCCCTCGAACAGATCGTGTTGAGACTTCGAACAGTTTCTGAGCTAGGCGACATCGTGACCACACTGGCCCCCGCAGTCGGCGTACTCAGTTCAGTGAAAAACGGCATGGCTGCGATTTTCCCCGAAGCCGAGAGAGAACTCGGGCAGATAGGCAACTTGTTGAACGGCATAATAATCGACGCTGGACAGAGCACGGGCCTAACGATCAACTTCGACTCGGCAAACGAAGACGCGCAGAAGATTCTTGCAGAAGCATCGTCAGTGGCAGAGCAGAAAATCAAGGAGAAATTCCCAGAGCTTCCCCCAGGCATCCCAGAGATGGGAGAAAAGACGCCCACAAAGACCGCTTAGAGCGGACATAGCTTAGAGGTGGTTCATCATGTCGGAACCCACAACCAATCTTTTTCCTTACCTTGGAAAGCCGGTGAGGGATGAATACGGACATTTAGTCGGCACAATGGCGTCATTCGTCGTCACACCAGGAGGGCGAGTGAACTCAGTCTTCATCGATCACGGTGACGGGCGCATAAGACAGTATTCCAGCGATCAAGTAAAGACAGAAAAGGACGAGGTCGTGCTATACGGACCGCTGAAGATGAAGGCTACCAACTTCTGCAACCAAATACCACTACTCTGGAGGAAGACCCAAGCCGTCAAAGACTTGAACGAAAAGAAGAGAATTCCTGAAGGCATGTACGGAGACTTGTACTCAAGCTTCGAAGGTGCTCTGAACCAGCTGAAAGACGAGGCTGAAGACTCGGTTACAGAGATTGACAAGGAACTTGAGCGATGCGGTCAACACGTCAAAGAGCTAAATTCAGCGTTGATTAACCTTGAAATCGAGAGAGAGATTGGACAGATTGACGACGAATCCTACCAAACTGCTATAGAGATGGTGAAAGAAGGACTTAAACGGGTCAACGCTGAGAAGAGTGACTTCGAGTCCTTGAAGACTAACCTTTCCAACATCCTTCTGGGAGAGGGACAGAAAGACACTGCTGAAGAGAACACTCTTACCGTGCAGAGTAGCGAGGATCTGAGCACTTCACTTCCAGAGCCGCCAGAATCAACTGAACTCTCGGGAGAATCTCCAGTCGTAGTCTACGTGAAGAACGTCGACAAGTCCACTTCTTAAACCTACAAGGCGGGCGGAGGGACAGCAAAATTAGAAGCTTCTTTCGGGAAGAACCTCCACCCCTCGACGACGTTATTGTAAAGTCTATCCGAAAACTCAAATTCCAACACTCCAAACTCGAACAAGTCCACATTAGACTCTGCGAGAGGGACAACACTCTCTTCAAAGCATGCACATTCGCGCTGGAAAAGAGGAACAAAGCACGCGCTACGATGTGCGCAAACGAGCTGGCCGAAGTCAGAAAACTCCTGAATCTCCTTTCACAAACACAAATCGCCATCGAACGCATAATCTTGAGACTGGAAACCATCAAGGAACTCAGCACGATAATGGTCGACCTCAAGCCAGCTTTGAGCGCCCTCAAGAACGTCACCGCAACCCTAGTCAGCGTCATGCCCGACGTTGCCTCTGAACTGGACCAAGTCAACACCAGCATTCAAGAAACACTCTCGGTGACCAAATTCTCCTCTGAGCCGCCGATTATACAGACAATTAAAACCGCTGACGGGCAAGAAATCCTGAAAGAAGTCAACATGGTCCTCGAGCAGCAATTAAGCGAACAACTACCCCAACCGCCCGCCCAGGAAAAACTGCGGGAACTGGAGCAATCAAGCCAAGAGATTAAGGAGATGGTTGCCCTAGTCGCAGGCGGTCCTGACCTCTACGGACTTGAGCGTGAGAAAATGTCCGAAGCTTTTCTCTCGATCAAAGACCTCAAGATGCAGAGCATCTCACTGCGGATCCAACGTCCCGAGTTGCTCGAAGACAGACTCTTGGAGTATATCAAGCAGTGTGGAGGACAGATAGACGTCACCGAATGTGCTTTGGAGTTGAAGATCCCGCCCAAAGAAGTGGAGAACACTTTGGAGAGCCTCGGTGCAAAAGGCAAGATAATAATCGGAAAGTGATGTCAAATGAGTGCTTCTCAAGAACTTGAAAAAGCAGCGACGAACTACGCCTCTGAAGCCGTAAGACTCGACAAGCAGGGCTCAAGAGGCATGGCTATAACGATGTATCAGAAAGCCATCGAAACTCTGCTGAACATAGTGCACTTGTACCCGGACTACGGGCTGAACAAAGTCTACATTCAACGGGCGATGGCATACCAAGAAAGAGTTAAGGTCCTGCAGGGCGGACTGCCGCTGAAGCCTGAAGGAGAAGAGATGCACGAAGGCGCACCCCCAGAAGCCGGCAGAAAGGCAAGCTACGACGAACTAATCGTGCAGGAAAAGCCCAACGTGAAATGGCCCGAAGTCATCGGCCTAGAGACTGCGAAGAAGACCATAAAAGAGGCAATAGTATACCCTGTACAACGCCCCGACCTCTTTCCCTTAGGATGGCCTAGAGGGATACTGCTGTTCGGACCTCCTGGATGTGGAAAGACTCTGTTGGCCGCTGCCGTAGCCACGGAGATTGACGGTACTTTCATATCTGTCGACGCTGCCTCGATAATGTCCAAGTGGCTGGGGGAAGCTGAGAAGAACGTGGCTCAGCTTTTCGTTACCGCGAGAAAGTCTGCTAACAACGGCAAACCAGCTATCGTGTTCATAGACGAGCTCGATTCCCTGATGGGTAGACATTCCACAGAAGTCGGCGGTGAGGTCCGTGTGCGGAACCAGTTTCTCAAGGAGATGGACGGTGTCATCGACAAAGGTAAGAACCTGCATGCCTATATCATTGGCGCCACAAACAGGCCTTGGGACTTGGACTGGCCGTTCATCCGAAGGTTCCAGAAGAGGATCATAGTGCCTCTTCCAGACCATCATGCAAGGCTGCAGATGTTCAAGCTATATACGGCTAACCTAAACTTGAACCCTATCGCGAGTTTGCATGAGCTGGCTAGACTCTCAGAGGGATTCTCTGGCAGCGATATTAAAGACTGCTGCCAGTCAGCTTACCTGCGTGTCATCGGCGAGTTCTTCGAATCAGGAAAGGCAAACGACCAGCATGCGAAGCCTAGGCAAGTGACGATGGACGACTTTCGACTGATACTTGAAGACAGGAAGCCAAGTGTTTCCCTAGAAATGGTCGCCTCATACACCAAGTGGTTCGATGCCTTTAAGGCGCTCTAAAAAGCTTGAGGAGGCTGCGGAAAGGCTTGAAGCGATTTGCTCCTTACTTATCGACAAGTAAGCGAAACCTCCTTTCTCCCTTCAGCAAATTCTTCAAACCCCGCAAAACCTCCTGAAGCTTACATCCCACCTTTTTTGCCAGTCTCTCGATAGCCAGTGTTCACTCTACTATGACTTGGATGGAGGGGATGAACTAACGCCTTGGTGCAAATCCGAAAAGGCTTGTCTTTAGTCCTGACAAAAAAGGAAAATAGGGGGGTTGTTGTTGATGGCTACCAGCTTTTTCCGTAGTTGCTGGCGGCGAGGACGATGTCAAAGATGTTGATTGCGTAGTTGTTGTCGAGGTCGGCGTACGGGTCATAGCCTGGGGCTTCTTGGCTGTTTGCGCCGTAGCCTGCGGCCATCTTCACGATGTCGAATATGTTGACATTTTTGCTTCCATCCACGTCGCCCGCGAGGGTCACCATGATCGTGCCTTGGACCATATCGTTGTCAAGCGTGTACGTTTCACCCGAGACTGTAGCTACGACAGCTCTGATAACGTACGTGCCTTTTGCGAGGCCCGTGGTGCTGCAAGTGACTTTAACCGTCATTTGGCTGCCTGCCGCAATGTTGGTTGAAGCGGTTCCAACGACCGTTGCTCCTGCATAGATAGTCACGCTTGCAGCTTCGGTGGTGGTTCCTGCATTCTTGATTAACGCGTACGTGTCAAAGGGTTTGCCTTCGCCAACTACGTCCTTGTTGCGTGGCGCGGCCTCAACACCTATGTTATGAGCCACCTGTGGGGCTAAGACGCTTCGCCATGGAACCATGGGTTGGACGCCTGGGAAGGTGACTATGTCGACCGCGAGGTTGACCGCAGTGAGGCTGAGTCCGTAGTCACCCGCGGCTAAGATGTTGAAGGTTAGGGTGAACACGTTTGCTGCGTCTCCGGCTGCGTTGAAGGGAACTGCCGGAGATTGGGACGCGTATGCGCATCGGTACGTGCCGGCCGTTGGATTAACTATGTCCGAGGCGACTAATACTGGACTGTTGAGTATCCCCTTCGACCTCCAAGGCTGCGTGGCGGCAGTTCTCGGGACTGTCTTGTCGTGGCTGACGTATTGCAGGACTGCAGGGTTCCAGCTCATGCTTATATCGAAGGCATACAAGTTTCCGAGTGAGTAGTTGTACCTTGATGTCCCTCCTACGTAGGGTCCAAGTGGTTCTCCAGGATTCCATTCTTCGTCTGTTGAATAGAAGGTGTTCGTAAGGTTGTAGACTGCCACGTTGACTCGGACTTTGTTTGCTCCAAGTGCGATGGGCTGGACGTAGACGACGGGCATTTCCCATTCGTCAGGGGTGGCCTTTGCCTGCTTTACTGCGACGTTAAATACCATCATTGACATGCTTAAGGCGAGTAGTGCCATCAAAATCGCTGAGAGAGTCTTCTTTATCATTTTTCTCTCCTTCTCCTATCCTTTGAGTAGAAAAGTAGTTCTGTTCAATATAACGTTTACGGAGAAAGATTCTATACGTAGGGCTTAAAGAGGCATCACTGAAGAAACAATTCTCTCCCAAAGGCTATTCGACATGACGAGACAGCTGTGAAAACGAATATTCCCTATTCGTCCTTGCCCCAATACCTCTCAACGATTTCAGCAACTCTCTCTGGCTCCGCAAGCACATCAATAACAGGTTTTCCCAACTCCTTGGACGAACCCACAGGTCCCGTGAACGCTATAACAGGTTTGAACCGTCCTAGCGCATCGGCAGCTTCTTGTACAGTCTTGACAGCAACAATCTTCGGTACACTGGATTCTCGTTCCACTAGGCTTCTGAAGCCCTCAACGACGATTACGTCCATGTCGTTTATGCAGTTTTGCACGATTTCCAGAAGGGTCAATTTCGCTGTGTCCCCTTTTCTTATGACCGTGAGTTCTTTGGGCGCGACTAACACGATTGTCCCAGCTCCGGCTTTGGCGTGGAGCCATGTATCTTTTCCCTCAGTGTCAACCGTGAAGCTCTGCTCGGACACGTGCTTCACTGTGCCAACTCGGTATCCTCGCTTGGTCAAACCTCTAACCAAGGCTTCAACGGTCTTCGTTTTGCCCGATTTTTTGCTTCCTATGACTGCGATGATTTTCATACAATCAACCAGACCATTGAGACGGGTGGATTTTTTTGTCTTACGGTTCTTCGTTCAGAAGCTTCTAGGGACGATAACCACTGAGAATGCTTACTGCCAAGACTGCAGCGACAATATCCGCAGTTGTTCCAGGATTGAGCTGATTGCCCCGGGTGCGCAGTTCCTTGTCTAAGGTGGACAACCTTTCTCTGCCTGCGGGTGTTACCGATCCACCCTGACTTAGCGTTTCTTTGGCTTTGTCCGAGATTTCCTTCGCCTTATCCCAACCCGCCTTTCGGGCGATCAAAGTGTCTGGAAATTGTGCGAGAACTCTGATGAATGTGTGGACTACAGCTGTGTCGAGTGTGGCTTCTTGCTCGAGCTGCTGGGTCAAATAGGGTAAGCCAAAGTCAAAGGTTATGGGATAGTTCTCTACCCACTCCTTCGAGATTGCGTCGTAGGAGGCAGAAATCTTGAAGATGTCGAAGAGGGTTATCGCTTCTTTCATGATTCTTCTCCGCGAATCAGGGTCATTTACGTCTAGCTTGGGCGCCTTGTCGATCAGTCCGTTTGGATTAGCGATGCCGATGGCCTCGTAGACCGTCACTGCATCTATGGGTGTAGTCGACTCGACAATAGATCTTATGCTGGCTCGCAATTCACGAAGAGAAAACTCCTTGGCTCTCGCCAACGTCATTCCTGCAGCGGCGGCAATCGGTGAGAGCAGAAGAACCGTGCCGAGGAGTGTGTTGCCTCCCCTCTGCCAAAGCTTGACGTTCGCCACTGCCTCCTTGACCGTACGCCCGATGCCGATTTCGTCCAACTCAACCTTACCTTCGCCTGCGAGGACGCCTCTTTCAGCAGCCCGTGCAAAGGCCGGTTCAACAGCGACTGCAGAAGCCAAAAAATGCTCATGCCGCGTGTCGGAGAACCCCGCGGTCCTGTTAACGTTGCCGGGTTTAGGGGCACTGACTTCTAGAAGGATTGCTAGCTGGAGGCAACTGGAGACATGTTTCGCCGTTTCTTCTGAATTCTGCAAGGCGCTATCCTTCTTAAGGACATGGGAGCAGAAGTTTTATTAACGTTGTGTAAAAAACTACACAGCATTATATGATACTGCAGAGGGAGACAGTTGGCCAAGGAATATGCTACAAACACGGTTCTCATCGCACTTGTGTCAATCTGGGTAGCATTGATGCTCGCACTGGCGGTCGTGCCAGCTTATCCTATCCTTGGAACGTCTGCACAAATCACTCTGTCAAGCATTCTCTACTCCAGTCTAACAGCGCCACTTCTAGGCCCTTTATGGGGCACTATCTCTGGTTCCATCTTCGGTTGGCTGGTTCCCCTAGTGAACCCTGCAACATCGATGGGTCCTCTTACGTTCCTTAGCCCTGCACTTGGCGCCTTAATGGGGGGTCTTTTTCTGTTTAACCGGTGGAAAGAGGCAACGCTAGTCTTCGGGTTAGAGATGACCATTTGGTTTGCACATCCGTTTGCATGGTATGAGCTCATGCCTATAATAACATGGCAATCTTGGCTTGCACTAATCCTTATCGTAACACCTCCTATACGTAGATGGCTACTCGACTCGCTGTGGACGAGAGATGAGAAGAGGCTGCCGATAGCACTTTGGTGCCTCTCTTGGGTTGCTCGAATCGGCGGAGAAGTCGCCAATAGTAACAACATCGCTGTTTGGGTCTTAGGCTGGGGAACGCCTGAGATGTATCTGTATTGGGCGCCACTAACGATTTACTACGCGATAGCTGACTCCATCGGTTGTCTCGCAGGAGCAGTCATAGGAACAGCCGTTCTGCTGGCACTCAAAAGAAGAGGCATACAAGTTCTGGCTGTTGACTTTCTGCAGAAAAGAATGGAAAGCCAAAAATAGTGTAATTCTTGGAGTTGTTCCAGGGAACATTCTTGAAGGTTAACCCCAGAGAAGGCGACCTAATCCGGACAAGTCAAGGCTGGATCTTCGACATCAAGGGTCTCATTCACCCTCCTGGGAAAGTCGTGGCTTTTCCCCGGTTTTTTCCTCAGGAGAAAGGAGAACGAATTCAGGAGGGTACCACTTACAGCAAAGTGTATGTCCTTTCAGAACGTTACAGGATGCTTAAAGAGCGGTTTCCACAATACCTAGTCGTCGACCCTATCTTTGGCGAACGTCTTTGCGAAGTTCCAAAAGAAGACATAAGGGTTCATTATGACCCCGTTACTCGTCTGGAAGAGCTGCGCGACAGTAGCCGCTTGGGCGACCTCGAATCAGCTGCTCTGCATTTCTCTGAGCTTCTGCACAAGAACGCAGGTGTTCCTTGGAGCAAGCTGGGAGTTTCGGGCTCGTTGTTGGTAAAGCTGCCCACTCCGCGCTCGGACGTCGACCTAACTGTCTATGGGAAGGCGAATTGTCTCAAGGTATATGACGCGTTGGAGTCGGCGATGAAAAATGGAGAAGCAGGAATTAGAGCATACACGTTGAAGGAGCTTAGAGTACTCTACGACTTCCGTTCGCAGGACACGAGGATGCCCTTCGACTCTTTTGTCAGGTCAGAATGCAGGAAGGTCTTGCAGGGCAAGTTTCTGCAGTACGATTATTTCATCAGATGCATCGTCGACTGGAACGAGGTTGGAGAAGAATACGGCGACAACGTCTACAGAAAAGCAGGGTACGCGAAGATTAGGGGAACAGTATTGGACGATTCTGAAGCTATTTTCACCCCTTGCCGCTACCTTGTTGAAGATGTCCACGTGCTGAGCGGAGACGGTGGAAGTGCAGTTACGGAGGTTGCGTCTTTCCGAGGTAGGTTCTGCGAGCAAGCCCAAAATGGAGAATCAGTCGTCGCGCAGGGAAAAGTGGAGAAGGTGCAGAGAAAGAACGGAAAGGTGTTTTTCCGGCTTCTGCTGGGAGGTAAGCCTTCCGACTATTTGATACCTGAAGGGTGAATGCTGGGTTGACTAGGCGAGGCTTAAGAGATCGCGACTTCCTGAGCACGAGAGAAGGCTTCCTCTTCTGCGTCGTAGGCCCATACCACCCCACTGACCGCGTGATCAGCTATGTGAAGTATCTGCCCGACCCGAAGGGCAAATGGCGCCGTGGTGAAGATGGATTCAGACGCGTATTGTCCACGTACACGATTCCAAGCCTGCTGGAAACTTTCTCCGTTCTAGAGAAGGAGTATCCGCAGTATCTCTTCTTCTCCCCCGTCTATAAGATCACCATGACTGCTGTTCCAAAGAGCAACATAGTCACGCACTTCAAGCCTGAGATGAGGCTTGCCGGGCTCCTCAAACAGTCGCCTCTCGACTCTCTGCAGCAGAAAGTCCTGCGCCTCGTATCCTCACTCTCTGAGGCAAGTGGCGTCCGCGAAGACTGTTTTGGGGTCACGGGGTCGATACTGCTCGACATCCACAGCCTTTCTTTTTCCGACATGGACATCATTGTGTATGGCTTCAAGAACAGCCATCTGGTTAAGGGCGCTTTCGAAAGTCGTTTAGTCGAGAGCCTGGGGTTCAGGTGTTTAAGGGGCGAGCGGCTCCGGAAGTGGTATGCAACAAAGACAGAGAACCATCCCCTAAGTCTTCTCGATGCCAGACTCATCTTCAGAAGAAAATGGAATACAGGGACGTTCGAGGATACGTTGTTCTCTGTGCATCCTGTGAGGCTGGGGACGGAGTTGACTGAGAAGTATGGCGATAAGACTTACCATCCGTCTGGGTTGGTGACTCTTCGAGCCATAGTTTCTGACAGCCGAGACAGCATATTCCTGCCAGCGGTTTACCGTGTTGAGGAAGTAGAGGTTGTGGGCGGCGAGGAGGTAGACGTTGAGGAAGTGGTTTCGTACGAGGGACTCTACGATAGCCTCGCAGAGAAGGGTGAAGCGATTGAGGCTAGGGGGAAGCTTGAACATGTAGTCGACAGGCGGACGGGTGAAGAGTATGACAGAGTGCTTGTCGGGTCGCCCGAGGGAATGGGTCGAGAATACATAAAACCATTGCAAGCTCAGTCTTAGAGAGCACGCTCGTACACGTCTTAAAAGGAAGGCTTTCATCCAAGCCCTAGGATTTCTCTAAGGTATGCGCGGTATGGACCGAGCTTTCCGCCGTAGTTGCCTGCAGTAATCTGAACCATCCCCGGCACTATGGCAGCTGTCCTTATTCCCACAGCCATCGCCTGCTTCACAGCATCAATGCTGAGTCCGTTGATGACTATTTCATACACGCAATTCACGCCTTCGGGCACTTCAGAGTCGTCCACCAGCCCTCTTAGCCTGGGACACAGAGGATGATTGGTCGAAGCTTTAAGCTTGTATTTGATGGACCCGGCTTTAGAGCCAGATCTGCACACGCCTCCGGGAAAGGGCATTATCACTTCTTTGGCTTTACTGCTGATGGCATGTGCAGCTTTCTCTGCAGCCTGCAGACCTGCGGCGTTGTCTCTTGCCATAATGATGAGGTTGCCCCCTGCGATGGCTTTCATGGCGCCAAACGTGTCGTGTACCACAAACTCGCCCTCCATAACTGGAATCCTCCAGACTTTCCTGTCTGCAAGTGTATCTCTTTTCTGGAACCCATCTCCAAAGAGGCGAAGGCTCCGTCCAACTTTTAGCCTTCTCTTAGCGTCTGGTAGAGCGTCGAACGCGGCGGTTGTGGGGCAAGTCATGATGCACTGTCCAATCCTGAGAACCATCTGGGCTTTCAAGTCGGGCCTAGCTCTGTGATAGAGCTGAATCAGCGCGCCTACTCTTCCGTCCGGCGTGTTTGCAGGCTGCACGATTCCCTCTATTCCCGCTTCGGCTGGCGACATTATGATCGAACTGGCAAAGCCCGTGGCTGTT
The DNA here is from genome assembly GCA_964395545.1 of uncultured Candidatus Bathyarchaeia archaeon. Taxonomy (GTDB): domain Archaea; phylum Thermoproteota; class Bathyarchaeia; order Bathyarchaeales; family SOJC01; genus CAYGVX01. Next base: position 76,289 of record CAYNAW010000001.1, read on the forward strand.
CTCGCGGCCGTCTGCGCCCACTTCTCGCTTTCTGCAGTGATCAAAACACGTCCGACCCACATGCCAAACATTTCGGCGTAAGTGTCGATGATGGTGCAAGTGTTGCCGGTTTGGCGATGCTGGATTTTGAGCCAGCCTTCTCCTCGTTCCAAAATTTCCAGTTCACTTTCGTTTACGGCGGGTTTCGATTCCGTCTCGTTCCGCGGCATACTCGAATCCAGCTTTGAGAAGGTGTTCATCGTCCTCTAGACTTTTAGCAGTTGCGGTGTGGTGTTTGTTAGCTCAGAAACTGCAGGTGGGTGCCGATTAAGGCGAGGGATGCTACCGCATCCAAGCTCTCCTTGGAAGATCTCGCACATCTAGGTGAACCATAGGGAGCAATGGAATCAGTTTATGTTGGCATGGATGAGCGGGCACTCTTTCTAAGTATCTCCGCCTTGTCGGTTCTTTCCCATGTAAAGTCTGGATCATCTCGTCCAAAGTGGCCAAATACCGCGGTTTTATTGTAGATTGGCCTGAGCAGATTTAGATAGTCGATAATAGCCTTTGGCCTCATGTCAAAGTGCTTTCTCACCAATTCACAGATTTCATCATCAG
>CAYNAW010000002.1:0-34484 GCA_964395545.1 uncultured Candidatus Bathyarchaeia archaeon
AAAGGCCAAGGACGAAAGAATCAAGCAAATTTTACTAAGGATTGGCGCCGACGAGGCAAGCCACGCCGAGTTCTGGTTTGAAAGAATCAAAGAATTAGGGGGCAAACATGAAGGTGCAACTAAGGCTTTCCTCAGAGATTGGAAGGTAGGCTTCATGATGCGCGTCTTAGGCACAAAGGGTTTCCTCGAGTGGACCGTAGTGGGCGAGGAAGAGGGCGTCCGCGATTTAGCCGTTCAGGCAGAAAACATTAGGGATAGTGCAACTTCACAGGCGTGGAGTAGAACGGCTTCTGATGAGAGATTGCACTTGGAAAGAATGAAAACGGAAGTGTTGGGCATGGAAGCCTGGGAGATACGCGGCGGCGGAGGAGTGAGAGACATGATCTTCGGGGCCAACGATGGGCTAGTGTCAACCTTAGCCTTCGTTGCCGGAGTTGTCGGAGCCATCACGAATCCCTCTATTGTTCTATTATCAGGAGTAGCAGAACTGTTCGCTGGAACAATTTCAATGGCCGTCGGCTCCTATCAATCATCTAAGTCTGAGCTGGAGGTGTTGGAGAAGGAAAGCCAAAGAAAACAAGTGAAGAAGGGGAAAACTCCTGAAGAGGAGAGAGAGGAACTGATAAAGTTCTATGCGGCAGAGGGCTTCAAGAGGGGAGAGGCCGAGGCTATCGTTGACAGGGTCGTCAAAGAAAAAGAACTGCCTTTGCAAGCGACCACCATTGAGCAGGTGGGTCTTGGGTCTGAAGAGCTTGGAAAGCCTGTTAAGGCTGGTGTTTTGTGTGGGGTCTCCTTCGGTCTCGCAGCTCTGGTTCCCATATTGCCCTTTGTCCTTTCTATAGGCATATGGGACGCTATGATAGCCTCCGTAATCGGCACCGTGGCCACCCTCTTTGGAGTGGGAGCCATGAAAACCATCTTTTCGAGGAGAAACTGGGTTCGGAGCGGCCTTGAGATGATGGGCATAGGAGCCTCCGCGGCAGCAATAACCTACGTGATTGGAACCCTGTTTTCCATGATAATTTGAGTATCGAAACCAAAGAATATAAACGTCAGCGGCGAATTCTAGTGCGGGGGATGGAATTTGAACCTTCATCGCTCATTGCAACTCAAATATGAGTTGAGGAGGAACGCTTTAGAAGAGTCTCAAGGGCTTACTGCTGATTCTCCCAAACTACTATGGTCTTAAGTTCTGAAGTAGCCGCTGTCCCCTCTTTCGTTAGCATCGTTCTCGATGAATCCAGAAACCCTGGGTTCGTATCGACCGCATACACCTTTCCCTTGCTTCCAACGGCTTCTACAAACCGTAGGCAAAAATAGCCGCCTCTAGCCCCGATATCTGCAGCATTTTGTCCTTGTCGCGGTTCTAAGGCGTCCAGTATCTGATCAGGGCGGTTTCTCGGATCAGATGCTTTCCTGTTGAACGTCTCTGCCTTAACGTTTCTCATGTTCATCCTTCACGTCATATTTAGAAATCGTAGTTACGTATTTAGTGCCATTTGCGCAAGGCGAAATAGGAGACTTGAACTATCCTGCCGACACCTAATCTGGCCTACGGCTCAATTCCTGAACATGTTCTAGGAGGACAGACTGCGTCCTAACCCGCGATAATCGAAACCAGCATTTGGCCCTGTTTGGTTTTGGCGGGCCCGCTGGGATTTGAACCCAGGATCTCCGGCTCCGCAGGCCAGTGTCCTAATCCGATCTAGAAGCACTGGAACTAGGATACGGGACGATTCACCCAGACCAGACGCTTTTACTAGACTACGGGCCCGTTTGGATGGACTAGGATACCATTTCCGCCTTCTGAATAGTCTGTGCTCGTCTATATCTGTTACGCAGTCGCATCCGGCTTCTACGAGCTGCGTAGCCGGGTCGACGTTGCCGGCGATTCTGCAGGTGTATGCGTCGTTTGCGAGAGCGACAAGCAGCGTGCCTCTAGGGGCGGTTTTTATGCTTCGGTGGCCAAGGACGGTCATGACGTGTAGCGTGTCTCGTGTTCTATGGTATTCCATCGTTGCGCGCGCATGTCCGATTCTTTCATTGATCTGCCCGCGCGCGGCCCCTAGCCGTATACTATTGCGTATGTAAGACACACCACGATCAAAGCTATAATGAACCCTAGACCAGTTTGCACGAGACTCCAATCTCTGAGAACTAACTCGAACAGCCCCACCGTAAGAATGATGGAAGCAACTACATACCCCCCCTCAAGCAGAATCGCGACAAAAAGGACCTGTGAAAACACCACGGATAAAATGCTAAAGATAGGAGAAAGAGAAGCCCACAAGGCCACAATGATCATTGAACAGACGATCTTAGTCAGAAAAGAATGGTCATCAAAGAAACTGGAGAAAACGTGAGCCAAGGAGAGCATCTTCGACCGGAAAAAGAAAGCGAAGGCAATTCCCAACCCTGAAATCGCGGCAACTCCGATTGCAGCAATCGCCTCAACGGGGAAAGCAAAGGTCTGAACAAGGCGATGGTTATGGGTGTGGACAGGCCATCATCAGTGATATTGATAAGATACCGCTCACCCCGTGGCACGACTGAAGGGTCTGTCGCATTAGCTGGGAATTCCCCCAACCATAGATCAAAATCCAATGTCGCGGTCACACTTCTTCCTCTGGGGAGCTCGATGTTCCACTGGATGGTGTTCTCCCAAAAGCCACCTTCTTCAGCGAGGATTATGGAATGACGCGCATTTGTCGAGGGTAACTCGTCGTCGCAACTGTAACTACTCGACCCCCTCCAACTGGCGTTTGCATCATCGCTGCGGAGCGCCCAGCTATTATATCGGTCTTCTACGTAGGCTTTCATCTCGAAAGGTTCAGCACATTTCTCAGTGAGAGTTATCCGTGCAGTAATGTTCAGTTGTGTGTCAGTCAGCCAAAAATCCGGAGCAGTTATGCTTACGGTGTACTTGTTCGAGCGCCAAGAGATCCAGACCTCCTCAACAATCATTTCCTCAGCGATGAGGCTATGGACTTATAGAATACAACACGCACAGAGCAGAACAATAGGAACGACCGTGTTCCTTCGAATGAGGGGTCCCCAAAAGACATTGGACTTGGCAGAGTATAGCTCTTTCTCCAATCACATGCACGACGCACGCGCAAGACTGACGCAAAAACAAATGTCCTCTAAAAGGGGGATTGTTGAGTGGGGAAAGCATTGAGAGAGACTATCACCTTCATGTTCCTGCTTTTGGTGTTCCTCGCAGGCGGCTGGGGAATTCTCTGAACTATTAGCCACGTTTCTCCGATTCTGCTAGTGTTGAACTCGTGTACTGTTGCGCGGGGTCAAGCCACTACTGGTACTATGCTTTCGGCAACTTGCCTTCGTAGTCGGGCGTAGTTGTTCTCAATTTCATTTCTGACGATTGTCAGTTCGGAGTTCAATCGTTGCTTAGATTCAGGGGCAAGGTCTTTCGATTTCAGGATGTTCTCTTCTATTTTGTTTGTCTCTTTGTCTGCGGAGCGTCTCATGTCTTCGATTTTGTCTAGCGCGTCCATCTTGATCTTCTCGATTTTGGTGGAGTCGTCTCGTATTTCTTTGGCTCGCTTGCCGATCCGATCGCGAATATTCTTCAATTTCTCGGTGTATTCACGTTCTGAAGTACCGCCCATATCTTGGCACTGTCCTATAGTGTCGCCTGTCGTAATACTAAATAAATTTTATGCACTGTAAATAAAGAAGCACACATAATGCGTTCGGAGAGAAACGTGAGGCTGAACCTATGTATTACATAGCCAGCGGTCCTCGAGCGCGTCGGCCGAATATGCGCGCGTCTTAGGTGAATGTTGGTGTACACGCGGCGGTTACATCTACTCAAGTACTCTTTCATCGAGATACTTGAATGAGAAGTCCTTGATTACCCCTTCTTCCGTGTTCATGATGAAGCTCTGAACATCCACTAGATACTTGCCCCAGTCCCGTCTGAACGTGGCCAGTTTCTTGGAATAGTCCCTGTAATCCTTGTGCACGCCCATTATCACTCCAGTCATGCCCATCCCCTCTCCGGTGGAAGCAAAAATTCCATTCGGCATTGCGGCTGCGTACTTACGCACTTTGTCAATCGTGTCTTCAGTCAGGACTGCGGGGTCCATCTTAACAAAAGTGAAGGCAAGTATGTCTAGACCCATCCTCCGCAAGTCTGGGATGAAAGTATAATGCTTGATAAATCTTTCTCGTTCGAGTTTCGCCCGAGTTCGAGTGATAGTTGGCTGTGAGACCCCCAGTTTCTTAGCCAGTGTTCTATCGCTCTGTTTGGAATCTTTCAACAATTCTATCAATAATCTCTTGGAAAGGTCCTTTCGCATAATTAAGAATGCATCTAAGACGCATTTACGCTTTTCGGCATTCATACACTACAAACGGGCAGCTCAGTCAAGTCGGCCACTGTAACCGGCATCGAAACGGGCGCCTCAATCTCCGACATGAGATGTTCGGAGCACCATGACTACCGCCGGTTTGCTGCCCTCTTGAGAGCAGCAATCACGCTCGGCGGACCCATGGTGACTATGTACGGTCCAAGCCTTGGACCCGTCGGGGTGCCTAGAAGAATAGTGTAGAGCGTCTTGAAGAATTCTCTGGGTTGCAGTCCGTGCTTTCGAGCGATGTTGAAGATATCGCTTTGGAGAACCTCAGCGCTCACTTCGCCTTGCAAGGCTTTCACAAGCTCCCCGACTGCTTTTGCCTCGTCATACGAGAGCTTTGAGGGTGTTTCTTTTATTTCCGCGAAGTCACGGTTCCAGTTCAAGGCGAATCCGACCCTCTCCTCCAGACCGAGCGGTATCTCGGTCCCTTTCACGTAGCCGTATTCCCTGAGTTTCTCCACCGTGTATTCCACTTCTTTTCCTTCGGGTGCCAACTTGACGAGGTATGCCAGCAGGTTGTACGGCGCGTGGGTGCTGGGCTTTAAAGGTGGCTTAAGCCACCAGCAGTACTTGTACAGCCCAGACAATTTGGCCCGCTCTTTCTTGTTGGGTATCTGCTTTGCGCCAAAGTAGATGTCTTCCAGCTCGTCGAACTCGTTCATGTAGTGGGGAATATCCGTCACAGAGAGTTCTCGCGTGCCGGCGAAACGTTTCAGCATGAGCAGAATCAGGGATTGGGGTGAGCCGTAGCGGAACCACACTTGCGGTGTGAAGACGTTGCCCGCCGACTTCGAAATCTTCTTTCCGCTTTTGTCTAGGAACATCTCGTACCTCGCATGGAGAGGCGGTTCGTAGTGCAGGATTTCTCGGCAGATTCGGTCGTTGATCCTCACCGAGTCCTCAATGTCTTTTCCGTAGGCTTCGAAGCGTATGTCTAAGACTTTCCACCTGACGGCGAACTCGCTCTTCCAGCTTAGTTTGCCCTCGCCTTTCCTGTAGTCTGCTTCACCTTCGTGTCCACAGCCGTTCAGCCATCTTCCTTTAATCTCCATTCCTTTGCAAACGTAGAGTACCCTCTCCTCGTCTGGAAGGAATCCGTGGGCAGTCGTCGTGTAGATCCGCCCGCAGCTATTGCACACGGGAAAGTAGGGAAGGGCTTCGGTGTATCGTTCCTGCCCCACCTCTTCCTTCACGATTTCTCCTACGCGACTTGCGTTTGCCAAGATTGTTCCGATTTCCTTCGCGAACCAGCCTTCCTCGTAAGCCGTCTTAGCTGAAACGAATCGATATTCCACGTCGCATTTGTCCAGAGCCTCCAGCAGCAAAGAGCTCATATGTTCTCCGAAGCTGTTGTGGCATTTGAAGGGGTCAGGAATGTCCGTCACCGGGCAACCCAGATATTTCTGCAGCGTCTTCGGAAAGCCCGCGGGAACTTTCCGCAAGCCGTCTCGGTCATCTGAAAACGCGACCAGCTCCGAGTTGAAGCCCTGTTCCCGTAGGGCAAGGGTGACTGCGAACGATCGGGCTGCGTCGCCTAAGCTCCCGATGTGCGGCAGTCCCGATGCTCCGAGACCCATTTCTGTGCGGATCAAGTCGAGGCTGCGCCCTAGGTGGCGTTCTCTCTTAATCATCTCTGCGGCTGTCTTGTCGTACCATGTGCCGTGGGCTATAATCTCCTCGCTCATGAAGGCGTCAATCCACCTCATTATTCAGCGTCCTAAGATAAAAATTGTCGCAACATGGGGGTATGAGACTCTGGGATTGTCTGTGGTCTTCATATTTTCTTTGGGCTTTCGTGGACTAGGAATAGAACAACAAAAAACTGCGGGACTATTAGCAGAAACGCCGTGTAGAAGGGTAACGCAGGAACGCCCAGTGAGATTCCTTCTAAGAACAGGTAGTTTCCCAGAAGCATGCCGAAGCCCATCACGATGTAACCGACGAAGTTTCGTAACCCCACGACTTTGCCTCTGTTGACTGGTTCCACAAGGTCCGTTGCAAGTGCCATCGCCGAAGACATCACAAGCAGCTGGGCAATGCCGAAAAGCGACATCGAAAGCATCACCGTCACGAAATCGCCGTGGGCGAATATCATCGTTCCCCCGCTCAGAACGAAGAGCCCTAAGATGAGCGGGATCTTTCTCCCAAACTTGTCCACAACCTTCCCGATCGGTATCGACGCCACCACCACTGTCAGCAGCATCGGAATGAAAACAAGCCACCACTGCTCCAAGGTCACTCCTAGAATCCTTAAAGCGTAAATCTGGTTGATCACCCCGGTAAGCGACGTACAGAACATCACTGCGGTTTGGACGATGAGAAGCCAAAGCATCGACCTCGGCACCTTTTTCCAGACGCTGATGCTTTCCTTTATAGCCTTAGGGTAGGAGGAGATGAAGTAGCGGAAGCGGATCGAATCTCCGCTGGTTATCGTTTCCTTCAACCTCAGCCGCCACACAGCAGCTGTCAAGTAGAGCGCCGTCATTGACAGATAGATTAGTCTCATGCTCCACTCGAGTCCGAACTGTAGCAGCAGAAAACCCGCGATTATGGGGCCGGGAGTGCTAAAAGTCCCATGGATAAGCTGTATTATTGAAGAGCCCATGCCTCGGCGCTCAGGAGGAAGCGAGTCTTGAACCAGGGCGAACAACGCTGGCTGATAAATCAGACAAAGGCTGCTTATGACGGACCCCAACAAGACAAAGTGCCACGTGGGAGCCAACGCGAAGAACAGCCACGATAATGCCATGCCGAAGGTCATGGTGGTGATCAGCCAGCGTCTCCCGTACTTGTCGGCGAGATACCCGCCTGGAAAAGCCACGACTGCCATCGCTAGGAAATTGGCCAGCCCTATCATTCCGAGGGCCATGTCAGGTCCTTGAAGCGTTGTCGTGACGTACGCTTGGAAGTTCGGTTGGGGCATCTCCATGGCCAGGTCCATAATTATCCAGCTTATCACGAGAATGCGATAGTTGCCCGTGATGAAGGAAAACTCCCGGTTGAGAAGGCCCAATAACCCCATTGACCTCACTTTTTCCTGAATCGTTGCCACCTACCGATATAAGGCTTCACTCACTCTACGCGGAGTCAGCAGAGAAGCCCTTTTCTGTGAATCCCGGTGATATAGTGATTGAATTCGTGGGAGAGACGAATGACGCAGGACACAAGCAGCAAACGCATATGGCCCTACGTTCTTCCATTTCCCCTCGACACGGAAAAAAGAGCGCTGATTTGGAGCACCTTCCAGTCCCGAGTCGGGCTGCAAATCCTAAAGACAATGAGCATTGAAGAGCGAACCTACCAGCATGATTTGATTCGACAATTACCCTATTCGAACAAGACAATAATAGAGTACTTGAAGAAAATGGTACGGGCGACAGTGCTTGAGGAAGGCAGGAAGACAAGCACCGAGCGGGGAAGAACGGTCTGGGTCAAATGGTACAAGCCTACAAGCTTGGGAAAGTGGCTAATTCTCTTTCTAAGAACCCCCGAAGAAGTTCCGCCGAGTCTGACGAAGACAATTATCGAGGAACTCTTTCACTTATACTCGTCGAGCATCGTAGAGGTTTGCCAAAGATACGACATGGACATCGACTCGTTTCACCAAGACCTGGATAGACAGTATCTGCTTGAGACAGCCAAAAGACAAATACCTTTGGAGGTTGACGTAGCCGTCTTCGGAAGCGTGGCACTCGACATCCACGGAACCCTGAAGAGACTGCCAGCTTCAGATGAGGTTGTCTACGTGGAGGAAACGGGGCGTCACCCCGGTGGAATGGGCGCCAACGTGGCTGTTGCGCTCTCGAAACTCGATGTCCCTGTCGCATTTTTCGGAAGAATCGGAATCGACTCAACCAGCAGAGTGTTGTTGGAGAATCTTACCCAGAACCATGTTAACGTGTCCAGTGTTCGCCTAGTTGAGGCGTCTTCGCTGCAAACGCTCATTCTCAGCGACAACCAGGGACACCGGCGGCTCTTCGCGGTTGGCTCCCCCACGTCTGCGATTTCCTTGGCATCGCCAGACGAAGTTAACTGGGCACTTCTCGACCGCTGCAAAGTTGTCTACATCGGCGAAGTCTTCGTTGAAGTCGCCGCGTCAATCGCTGACTATGCAAAAGCGAGAGAAAAAAAGGTCATTTACCGACCTGGGACTCCCTACCTGAGGTTCGGCGTGGAGAATCTCTGCAAAGTTTTGGAAGGCACGAGCATATTTATCCTGAACCAAGCAGGCTGGAAGCAACTGCACGCAGCGTCCAAGGTCAGGTTGAAGAGCCCCGCCGACTTGTTGAAATACGGTTCCGAGAGTGTCATTCTCACAAGAGGTGTTGACGGGTGTGATGTCTTCTCTGCTAGTAGGCATAGAGAATTCTCGGTGCCGCCGTGGCTGCAGGACAGATTTAAGGCGGTTGACCCGACGGGCGCAGGTGACGGCTTTTCAGCCGGCTTGATCAAGAGTCTGCTGAGAAACAGGAGTGTTGAGGAAGCCGTTGAGTACGCCCAGGTTACAGCTTCTATCACGTGCTCAAGATTCGGAACCAGCAACGCGTTTCCCTCAAAGGAAGAGGTTGAGACTGCAATGCGCTCAGGACGTTAGATACGTGCCGATCCCATTGGGAGGGTTAAAATAAGAGCCTGAAAATATATGTCCTTTCCTGAATGGTCGTGAGGCTTTGAAATGCAAGGCCAAGCAAAAGAGGAAATTCTCAAGATCATCAAGGAAAAAGATATACGAATCATCAACCTCTGTCACATCCCCGAGGATGGACGCCTCAGAACCCTGAGTTTCGCAGCTAAGAACGGGGAAAGAGTGGATGAAATTCTCGAATTCGGCGAGAGAGTTGACGGCTCAAGCCTTTTTTCCTGCATTGACCCACACACGAGCGACTTGTACATTCTGCCCAGAGCCGAAACCGCCTTCATCGATCCCTTCAGCCCTATACCGACTTTGAACATTTTATGCCGATATCTAGACGAAGACGGTAAGCCCTTAGGAATTGCCCCTGAGAGTGTTCTGCATAGGGCCGAGGCGAAGCTGCATTTTTCAACTGGCATCCGTCTTAACGCCTTGGCTGAACTGGAATTCTATCTAATCTGCAAGCACGAGGAACCATCCCTCTTGGAAATGTCGGGAAGCAACTATCACGAGTCTGCCCCGTTCGCGAGGTTAGGAGATGTCAGGAATGAGATTCTAGTAAAGTTGGAAGATTCGGGGTTCGCCACAAAATACGGGCATTCCGAAGTCGGTAGATTCCAGTCTCGAACAGGCTACTTGATGGAGCAGCATGAGGTGGAGTTCCTGCCGGAAAGCTTGGGAAGAATGGCGGAGACCGTGACGATCGCAAAATGGGTGGCTAGAAACGTATGCGCAGCGCGCGGAATCTCGGTGTCCTTCTCGCCTAAGGTGGCTGTGGAGCATGCAGGTAACGGTATGCACTTGCACTTTTGCGGTATGAGAAAGAATCGGAACGTAATTTCGGATTCTCGAGGGGATCTGACAGCCGAGGCACGACGGATGATTGGCGGCATACTCAGATTCGCTCGCAGCCTGAGTGCCTTCGGAAACACAACTCCAGTCTCCTATCTCCGCTTCATTTTCCGCAAAGAGTCGCCCATGCACGTTTGCTGGGGCGCCAAAAACCGATTGGCCCTAATTCGAATACCCTTGTGGTGGAATTACAGAGGAGCAAAAGGGCTTGACGACTGTAGAAGAACATTCGAGTTCAGAGGCCCAGACTCGTCGGCCAACAGCTACCTGTTGTTTGCGGGCATAGCCTTGGCCGTTCAGTATGGGCTGAAGAACCCCAAAGAAGCGATGCGGATCGCTGAAAGTCTAAACGCCGAGAAAGCCACGAAGAAGAGGTACGCGGCTCTTCCATTATCTTGTGCAGAGGCAGCTGAAAGTCTTCGGAGGGACCGAGAGTTCTACGAGGCAGACGGTGTCTTCCCAAAAACGGTAGTGGACAGTGTTATCAGAAGGCTGGAATCTTATGAAGATGTGGACACGGGGAAAAGAGGGAAGAACAAGTCAGCCAAGGTTGACGAACTATTGTGGAAATATTCGATGTCGTTTTAGGCGGGATAAAGCCGGTTCGGCCGTCCGCATTTCGGGCAATGTTGCATGCTCACGTCGACCCATTGCCTGCAGCTGGGGCATTCCTCTCTCAAGAGGGTGCCGCATTCGGCACAGAAGAAAAATGTGCCTGCCTCCTTTCCACACTTGGGACACTTGACCAAGGATGCCACCTGCGAGAGATGTCTTATGCCTGTTTGATTTTTAAGCTTTGATATAAACGAAGACCGATTTATCTTTGAAAGAGTCCAAGTTTTGTCGCGGGTATGTCTCCCCTTATGACCATGCCGGTTGCACCATCTAGTAGGATCTGGTATGTCTTCTTCTTGTAGTCATAGATGATGAACCAGATTGGGGCATGAAGGTAAACCGTGTCGCCGAACTTGAGTTCCGTGCGCAATTCGATAATCCTGTCAACCTCTTGCTTAGTGATGAACTGGTGGAGGGCTTCGATCTCCTGCCTAGCCTTCTCAACTGCTTCGCTTCTTTCAACCTCAATGTTCAGAACTTTCGCATACGCCTCGATCTTCCGAAAATCGAAGAAAACCTTTCCCTCTAACGGAACATCATACTCTCTCGTAGGAAATTGAGTGGCTCTCCGCGCCAGGATAAGCCAGTGGTAGCGCTTCTCAATCGTGCCCTCCTTCATGACCGAGGGCGTGATGCGCTCAAAGATTCCCTTGTACGAGCTCACTGCCTTGACATCCAGAACCCAGAAGGGCACATAAACGAGGCTCCGCTCCACAATCTTCGAAGCCCTCGCCAAATCGCCGGGTTTGGCGAAGCCTGAACCCATCCACTCGCGCGCCTTGCCCTCAACGCGAGCCTCATCGTACTCGTTCACAAACATGGAGTGTTCCAGCGTGAAAGGTCGACCAGTCTGGATCACCTGCGTAAAACCGCAGTAACGGCAAGTAGTCACGATTTCGCCGGGCTTGAAATCCAAGGGCGCCCCGCAATGGGCACAGTTGACTTTCTCTACTATGGACATAAGGGTCTCCACTATGCTCCACGGTGTCAGATAAATATTCTATTTTCTGCCTGGGCGCACTGCTGTGGCTATAGCCAAGGCTCCGACCAGAATCAACACGAACACGACGATGTACACAGGGTCCATCCCCGTTTTAACCATGTATAACGAACCGCCCAGGACGATGAAGAGCATCCCCCAGCCAAAGGTGCTGAAGGCGCCATCTTCCTTGCGTCCAGCTGCTCTGAAGCCTGCGACGACCACGGTCCACACGCCGCTGGACAGTAGAATCAGCGGCACAAGATCTGTCGCCGAGACAACGTTCAACAAGAACGCCGCTATCCAAACCGCGACTATCACCAGAAAAACGCCTAGAGACAAGACTCCTAGATGAACCCGTGCCAAACATTTGCCCCCTTGCAGTCTAGCTAAAGACTACAACGCCGAAATATATATGATTTACATCGGAAAGAGACAAGTTCTCATGAGACTCCGACGGTATCGAAACACCGATTTCAAAGCACTTGCTCACCTTTACCGAGACTTCTTCAACGAGATGCGCGAGTGGCAAGGATGGGTGCAACTGAAGCTCAGTGATGAAGAGGCGTCAGAAACAGCAAAAGGAAGCTTGGATAAGTGCTCAAGGATTTTCGTGGCCGAAGACTCGGGCAAACTGGCTGGTTTCGGCAGAATTCAGTTGTGGGACGGTGCTTACTTCGTAAGAGAGATCTATGTGGCAAAACCCTGTAGAAGGAAGGGGATAGGCAGCAGGCTCTTAGCCAGATGTGAAGACCAAGTGCGGAAGGAGGGGGAGACATCCGTTTACTTGACCGTGGAGCCTAGACACGCAGTCTCGCTAAGCTTCCTGATCAAAAACGGCTATGACACTTTGAACATGCTGGAACTGCGTAAAGACTTCGGTCGAGCAGATTGCCCTGAAAGGCAGGGGAGTGTTGGGATTCTTGGTCACAGACTGCGCCTCCTAAGAAGAAGGGTCAATTAACCGCATCTGACGCCACTTAGAATTCAGTCCACAACAGGCATGTTTAGCTTTGAAAAACGCTTATTTCCTCCCTAATTGTTAAGCCTTAGCCGAGGTGACTGCTTGGCGAGACTGGCTCAACTGAAGCTCTCCATGACTGTGTCCATCCTCCTAGTCAGCATCATCTTCACGGTCTTCTTGGGCATAATAATGTTCATTCTTCAGCTTCCGATAATTTTCGCCTTCGTCGCCACTATTCTCTTCATCTTATTGCAGTACCTCATTGGACCAGCAATCGTGAGAGGCTCTACGCGTCTACATTATTTGAAGCCAGGCGAAAACCCGTGGCTAGAATCGACCGTAGTGGAACTGGCCAAAAAAAGCGGGCTTCCCACGCCGAAGCTTGCAGTCGTGCCCGAGGACAACCCGAACGCCTTCGTCTTTGGAAGAACCGCTGGCGACGCCACTCTTGCGGTACACGAGGGACTACTGAGACAGCTGAACAAGGACGAAGTAACTGCCGTTATCGGCCATGAGCTTGGGCATATTAAGCACAAGGATTTTCTGGTCATGACCATGCTCTCCGCCCTCCCGCTTCTCGCCTACTGGATTGCGTGGGGGACCTTCGAAGCCACCCGATGGAGTGGACGCGGTTCAGGTGACAAGAAGGAAGGCGGCGCCCGCGCAGCCCTCTTCATAGTTGCGCTAGTCTCCTACGTAGTCTATATCACAACACTCCTGTGCGTAATGGGCCTCAGCCGCCTGCGTGAACACTATTCCGATGCCTACTCTGCCTACCTGACTGGGCAGCCGCGACAGCTGGAGAGCGCTCTCACCAAAATCACGTACGGCCTGTCGCTGTCGCCCAAACCGACAACAGGGGCACGGACATTCTACATCGGAGACCCCGCTATGGCCAAACACGAGTTTCAGAGCATCATCGACCGCAAAGAAACTTACGACCTTGATCATGACGGCGTCTTAGACGACAGAGAACTCGCACTGGCTATGGAGAAGGAAGCCAAATCAACATGGACCACCATCAACACATGGTTCGCCACCCACCCACCGACCTTCAAGCGCATACTTCTCCTCCGGGAAATCGGGAACGAAATGACCACGGGGCAGTACTCCCACGACCGCATCTATGCGCACGTCTAGAAAAGCACGGCTCCGAAGAGTTGAGCTTTCGCCGTCCAAAACGATTTAATAGGTTCTCCGGTTCACAGTTAGACTCGACCGAAAAGGAGACCCCACAACGAAGCACGTGAAGATCAATGCCTTTGACTGCCCGGACGCGTGGTACAAGTCACTGGACGCCATTTGGAGAGAGGGCGATGTCTTCGAAGTATACTATGGGTCGGAACACTCCCGGACAAAGAAGCTGAACCTCTCGATAGAAGTCGCGAAACCCGAGAACAGACCACTCGTCGACGACAAGGCACCGTGTGACATGAAATACGTGCAGTGGTATGCTCTGAAGTATCTATGGTCAGGCATCATCGAAGAAGAAACCTACACCTATGGCAGCAGACTGAGAAAACCCGTCGACCAGATAGAAGAGGCGGTCCAACGCTACTTGCAGCAGCCAGCTGACCGACAGATTACTCTGGTCGTGCGCTCACCTGAAGACATCATGAAAAACGTGAACAACCAAAAGCATGAGCCGCCCTGCCTAAGCCTCATCGACACCGAGGTTCTAAAGGGCAAGCTACACTTAACATGCTACTTCAGATCTTGGGACGCCTACGCTGGACTGCCTGCAAACATCGCTGGCATCCAGCTTTTCAACGAGGCCCTGGTCTCCGAAATCCGCAGGCGGGGAAACCAGGACCTGAAGACAGGAAAACTGATTTTTCACTCCAAAAACTGCCACATATACGAAAGACAGCTCAAACTCGTGGGAGACCTGCTGAAGCCCAAAACCGAAGTCAGAAAGAGTATGTTCAAGGCTCAAACCAGTTAGAACCCCCCTTACACGCATTCGGAATAATGCCTTCCGCGGCACCTAGGTGGGAGGGGTAGGAGGCATCTCTGGGCTGACTTCCACAATGGCAATATCTAAGCGTTTGGTCTATTTCTCTCATTGCCGTCGGTATAGGGAAAAATACTCCGTAGGGAAAGAACCCACTATGCGAGGTAGCCTGGTAGCCTATAGGCCTGTGGAGCCTAGCGCCCGGGTTCAAATCCCGGGCTCCGGTCCTCAACGCGCCTCGGTGCCCAGCTGAAGAGGCCGGTTTCCGATTTCGTCCCCGTCAGAAGGCCTATGGCTTCGGCCAGCGCGTTCTCTGAGACCCGCGAAACGTGCAGGCGCCAGCCGCTTGGCGAATTCCAGGATTTGCCTGTCCAAGTAAACGCAGGTGTTGACCTTGACCGTCATACTTCTCGTGACCCTATACGGTACCATGCGTAAGGGGTCACTTATAGCCCCCTAAGGAAAGAGCCGAGGGAACAACGAGGTTGAAGCAGTATGCGCCCGTGGAACTCTCACCATAGTGATCGGAGGGAAACTGAAGCCAGATGGCCGTGGTATAAACTAATATTGGAACCACAGGGATGGCGAGGATTAGGCCATTCTGCACACGTTCCGAATAGGCCTCCGCCTGATCTCAGCGTAGGCCTTTTGGGTTGTGGCCGTTGAGTTCGAAGACGAAGTGGTGGATGTTGTTTGCGTTTTTGGGGAGCAGGAATATGAGTTCTGTCCTTTCTCCGGGAGCCATGTCGACTCTTTGCTCATCGTTGTGGGTCAGCAGTGCCTCTACTCGGCCGAGGTTGTTGTGCCATGCCAGGCGCAGCGCGCATTCATACCAGTTGTCTTGGGCGTCCACTGCGAAGAGCCTGGCTTGGTCGATGTGGCTGGTGTAGTTGTCGAGCTCTCTGAGGGAAAGCAGGCAGCGTCTGCCTACTGGGGTCAGGTGGCTCAGCCTGTAGTCGATTGTCACGTCCGAGTCGCCGTGGATGTTGAGCAGGCCCTCTTCGGCGTAGGCTCTCCCGTTCCACGAGAACAAGGTGGGGCAGAACATGCCGCCCCCGCCACCTCCACCTGGTATGTAGACCCGTAAGGTCTTTGACGTTGTGACGTTTGCTCTGCCAATGAAGGTGCCATATTTACTGTATTCTTCATATTGGACACTGGTCCGCACGGTGAGGGTGTGGTCTATGTTGTTCAGGTCGGTGAATACCCAGTAGAACACTATACCAAAAAAGGCGTCAACGGGGAATGACCTGTAGTTTGGCTCGTAGCCAAGCACTCGTGCGAAGTTAGCAACACCGTTCGGTTTGTTATCTTGTATTTCAGCCCCGGCTTTCTTAGCAGAAGCCGCCAAAACATCTGCTACTTCAATTACCACGAGTGTGCTACCCACAATAAATCCAGCAAGTTTAGTGATCCCTGAAGGATCTGGAGCCAACTCCAATAGTAGCGTCGCTGTACCCGCGAGAGCAATCAAATACTGCATTTCAGAGTCTCCCTCTCCAGGGTCGGGCTTCAAGTAGACATTGACCCCTCGGGTTGCATTTTCATGTTTTACAATGAAAACGTGTGAGTAGGCGTCATTTTCAACTATTTCAATGAATAGTCCTGTGATGACTGCGTAGCTGCCGTAAGAAGAAAGTTCAAATGCGGTGTTGCTGTTGAGGTTCAGGTAGTTGTAGGAGTTTCCCCGCTCGCCCAGTTGGTCTTCTATGCCGATTGTGGTCGGGTCGTCCAGTGTGACGCTTTGGTATTGGAACCATATCCTGCTCTGCCAGTAGTTTCCAGGGTCGTGGTACGTTTTCATATGCGCCGGTTCTATAATTACTTGAAAAGGCGGCGGATGTCCATGGATGTCTGGGACGTTGTTCCAGCTTATGGCGAGGCAGCGGGCAGGGTTGTCCGGTGGGTGCTGGACTATTCCATAGGTCACTGACCCTCCTTGGTTCGGTTTGAGGTCTCGCCAGAAGGGGGCGACAAAGCTGTCTGGGTCGGTTTTGTCTGGTATCGCTGGAGAGTAATAGCGGTCAGTGCATGGTGCGTCGAAGAATAGTACGCCATTGCTGGAGACCCAAACACCCGCATACTCAGCGTCTCCTACTCCTCCATAGAATCGGAATTTAATCCCGTACCATCCCCAGGCGTCAACCCATTCTACAGCATCATCTCCTGGAGTAAGCTGATTAGACAAGTCGGAATGCCAACAGTAGCTGCTGCTGGACAACGTATACTCAAGTATCCTCCTAGTATTGCCAGAGACCACGGTTTTGACTGTGAACCCATCTGCATTTTCAAATGGCCAAACATTGCCGTTCTCTTCATATTTGCATATCTGGATTCCTAAGCCTACTGAAGCTTTTCCATCGGTATTAGCGCCTTCAATACGTTTATTATCGTATACCACGTTTTGATTGGGTCTTTGGATTGACCAGTCGTAAGCCCAAGTTCGTTGGATTGGAAACATCAACAACGACAGACCCAATAAGCATATTAAGAGAAAAACCATCGGCGAGCTTGCTTTCAAGCGATAGCCGCCTCCAGTTGTATCGGCATGACTATTTCTCGGTAGGCTGCTCCATTGAAGTAGATAGTCTCCAACGTCACCGTCATTTCCTGGTCGATGGTGTTTTGGTCATAAAACACCCATAAAGGCCATATTTCTAGCCTAGAGTTGCCCGGTTGGCCTATTCCGAGAGCAGTAACAGAGGAAGTTGGCTCCAAATCCACGATGTCTTTCAGGATAACATTGTGCAGGCGTATGGCCTCTGGATTCTTATGGACCGCAAGCGTAGCGTTGCTGTCGCCGATATAGAACCTTATGACAACTGAATGAACAAAGCCATTGCTGAGGTTAGCAGTTGCTGTCAGGCGCAAGTGAAAGCCGTCGCAACCTTCAAATGGCCAAACATTGCCGTTCTCCACATATTTGCATAGAGTAACGTTGAGCTCAATGAACGCTGAAGCATCTTGGTAGGTACTCTGTGTTCTATGAAAGATGGTTTCATCGTCCTGTGATGGTCGAAACGTTTTCCAGCTGACTGTTTCAACTTGCACAATCTCTGGCGTTAGCGGCTCTTGCAGAATCCCTGTGAACCTTGAGGTGGCGAGGAGGCTGATGGGGATGAGGATTGACAGAAGCGCGGCGGAGACCCATTTCTTGTTTGAAATTTCCAAGCGATGCTCCCCTTCGAACAACGAATACAATATGAACGCACCTATATATGAATTTATCGATTGAAAATTAGTGATTTGAAAACAGCCATTATTGAGATAGAAATAGGGTTAGGGTTTCAACCACCGCCGCGGCCAAGAGCAGCAGCGCCACCAGAACGTAGAGGTAGGCACACTCCTTCACCGCCCGCCTCAGAGACTCCCACCTGGCCGTGCCCTCCTGCCCAATCCAGCTTGGCCGCAGCCACGACAACCCCAAGATGACTCCTGCGGCCCCGGCTAGAACGTAGCCTTCTCCCTCGAGCAGGATCGTCGGTAGGGCGGCGAGAAAGGCGGGTGTGGACAATCCGTTAAGTAGGGTTCCCCAGACGGCGGCGCGCCAAGCCAGCACGCCGACCGGCAGTGCAAAGAGCAGCAGGCCCGGCACGGTGAGCACCAAAAAGCTGCTTACAACCAGGTTTGAGGCAAAGATGGTCAAGAACGTGGCGCCAACGTCTCCCACCGCGCCTCGCTCATCACCCGACAGATAAGCCCCGCCCGTGGCCAAAGCGGCCGCAAAGACCCCGCCGAAGAAGACAGCGTTCAGCAAGGTGAAGAGCCAAAGCCGCCTCGAAAGCAAAGCAAACAGGGCACTGAAGAACTTCAACAATCGAGTTCCGTATCACATTGTTGAGCGATCTTGATAAAAAGCTTGCCCATATCGAACCCCTCGCGGCACACGGACACCCCGGGCTTCAAACGAAGAAGCGACGTGAGCAATGTGCGCGATGAGCATGAGGCACGCGGAGACAGGTCAGAATCTCCCCTACATATAGTCAGAATCCGACTGTGGAAAGCAATAGACCCACAGTGCCGCTTCGTACGTGTTGATGACTGTGAACAACCAAAGTGTCGCGCGGCGGCTGAAGAGCAGTGCGAAAACACCTCAGAAATACTGGTGTATTGTCAGATAAGGATCACCTACGCCTCACATCGGTGGCAGGTGAACTGAGCAACAGTCCAAGACAATCTCAAGACTGAGAACCTCTGTGGAGGAACTGGGCGAAAAAGTTCGAGCAAGATTCTGAACATCAACCTTGTGCAGAACGCGTCAACACACACCTGCAACACCATGCTTCAGCAGCGGCAGAACACAAAGCTATCTGTCAGGGTTCAAACCAAAACGCATTTCTTCACAAGCCCAAAGATATAGTGAGGCAGATCGCTTGTCTTTCAAACTTAGAATGGAACAAGCTTCAAGGAAGGCAGACTCCCGCGTTGTCCTCGCTCTGGATTTGCCCCCGAACGAACCCAAGAAACTGTTTCTAAGCGCCAAAGAAATTCTGGGAAAAACGCACTCGCATATCTGTGCGGTAAAACTCAACCACCACCTAACCCTGCCATTAGGGTTACTCGACAAAATAGGAGAACTGCTAGCCCAAGCCAGAGACTACGAACTGCCCACCATAATGGACTGCAAAGTCAACGACATAGGAAACACAAACCGAATAATAGCAGAATACTATTTTGAAGCAGGTTTCGACGCAGTGATAGCCAACCCCTTCGTCGGCTGGGAAGAAGGCTTACAGCCCGTCTTCGAAACTGCGGAGCAGATGAAGCGAGGGGTGATTCTGCTTGTCTATATGAGCCACAAAGGAGCGTGGGAAGGCTACGGACAGAAGGTTGTCGCGGGAAAATCCGAAAGGGTCGTTCCCCAATACATAGGCTTTGCTGAAAAAGCACTGCAGTGGAAGGCGGACGGCGTAGTGGTCGGCGCCACGTACCCCGAAAGGATAAGAGAGGTGCAGTCGATTCTTGAAGACAAGGTGCCCATCTACGCGCCCGGCATCGGAGCACAGGGAGGCGGTGTGGAGGAAGCTGTTAGAAGTGGAGCAACATACCTGATTGTGGGCCGCGAGATTGCCCTTGCCAAAGATCCGGGAAAAGTGGCTGAAAAACTAAAGATTGCCGCTCAAAAAGCCTGTGAAGGGCACTGAGGGCATCATCGTGACGTAGACGGTCAGGGTCTCTCTTCTCTTGCCCAAAGCTCTTTCTTCAGCATATCCCTCACCGCAGATCGAATGGCGGAGCTTCGACTCGGGTACATGTTGGCTCTTACAAGCTCGTCTAGGCCCTCTAAATAAGCTTCAGGCAACAAGACTGTTACTAGCTTCACACAGACCACCTGGACATGTTATGTGCATGTTATGTAGAGATATAATTTGCGCTTGTCTCCCGTATCACGCACCTTCTCCTCTTCGATGTGTATGCGCACGTGGCAAGGCTAGTGCAGTAGTCTTTTATAGCCTCTGGGACGTGATGTATGTTCGAGTGACCACACGTGTCCGATTATGCATACGTCCTTCTCACGAAGGAAAAGTGGTGGAACAGGCGTGTCGCCCAAAGCAGAGCGGGCAAAAAAGTTCAAGCTTTCGTCCGCAAGAACGCGGTCGGTCCAACCCACGCGGCTTTGCTGCTCTTCTACGTGAATCATCCAGTGAGAGAAGTCAAAGGAGTGGGTGAGTTTGAAGAACGTGTGGTAGGCGATGTCGAAAATCTGTGGAACGCTTACAGCGATGAAACAGTCTTCCAGTCTCACCATGAATATTTGGCCTTTATGCAGGGACGAAGCAAGGCGACTTTCATAAGGTTCAAGAACCTCCGTGAACTCCAACCGCCACTTCCCCTGACGCTTCTTCTCCAAACAATCGGAATCTCTCGATTGCCTCGGAATGGCAAATATTTAAACAGAGAAGCCGTAAACAAGCTAAAAGTGAGTGTGCCCTAGTTGGAGGCCTTTGACCCCAAAGACTTCGTTGAGCATCAAGTACAAAAGCTCAAGAAACTCGTAGGAAAGGAAAGGGCACTGATCGCCGTCTCAGGCGGTGTGGATAGCACTACATGCGCCGTACTCATCTACAGAGCGATAGGCACGAACCTCTTATGTGTCATACTCGACGACGCCTTCATGAGAGAGGGCGAACCCCAGCACATAGCCCAACTGGTTTCACAGCCGCCGTTGAATCTCCCGATGAAAGTGCTCAACGTTCAAGAGCAGTTTCTGAATGCACTCAGCGGGCTTGAGGAGGCGGAAGCAAAGAGGAAGGCTTTTCGAGAGACATTCTACAAGGTATTGGGCGAGACAGCCAAAAGAGAAGGATGCAAGTTTCTTGTTCAGGGCACAATAAAGGCTGACATTGAAGAGACAACTGGAGGCGTGAAAACCCAGCATAATGTCCTCGAGCAGATGGGAATCGACACGGTGAAGCATTACGGGTTCAAGCTGGTCGAACCGCTCGTCTCCCTCTACAAAGAACAAGTCCGCATGGTCGCGCGTTACCTTGGAGTTCCTGCCGAGATAGCTGAAAGACAGCCCTTCCCGGGTCCAGGCTTATCTGTTCGCGTCGTAGGCCACATCAGCAGAGACAAGCTGGCGTCGGAAAAGAAGGCAACAGCAATCGTGGAGGCAAAGCTTGCGAGACACGAACCTAGTCAGTATTTCGTCGCAATCCTCGACAACAAAGCCACCTCACACTCCTTCGGGACGCATTTGCAGGAGGTTGTGGCCCGCTTTCTCAACGTCCCATCGAGATACGTAACCTTCAAAGTTTTCGCGGCCAAAGCTACGGGCGTCAAGGAAGGCAAGAGACAGTACGGAGGAATCGCTGCCGTAAACGTGCAAACGGTGAACGGCAAGGTCCACAACCCGTCAATATCCAGCCTGGTGGCTCTTCAGTCGAAAATCACAACAGAAGACCCCTCGTTCACCCGGATACTCTACACCATAAAGGAGGCAACCGACGAAAAGCCCCACGTCGTCGCGTTACGAGCGGTTCAAACCAGGGATTTCCTGACAGCCACAGTCTCCGATATTCCTTGGAAGACGCTTAATGAGACAGCCGACGAAATACTCGAAGCCTGTCCCAACGTCCGCGCCGTGTACTACGACGTGACGCCCAAGCCTCCCGCGACCGTTGAAATGGAGTAGGAAGGTGATATGAAGAATGGTACTCGTCAGAGTCCAACGCATCGAATCCATCCGTGACCCCGAAGGAATGCTCGGAAAGCGCATAGAACTCGTTGAAGAACGAAAAATACCCCGTTTCTCCATCCAGCCAGCTACCGAGGAAGCTAGAATGGTCCAAAGCGTGGTTCAAGCCCTGCAACAGCAGCTTCCCACACCCGCTATGCAGAGCGGCTTTAACCTCCCGAAGATTATTCTGTTCTTGACCGAACAGGAATACGATCAGCTTGGCATCAAGTTCGACGTGAACCAAGTATACGAGGTCAAACTCTCAGACCAGAGCATTAAATTCGACAAGGGACACTAAGCAGAGACCTGTGTTCCCTTCCGCATCATCGCCAGACGCGGGTAGCTCGGATGGAACGATAACACGAACATCATGTTCCGGATGGCTCTACAGACATCTTCCTCTCTCCAACTCTTGCCCCAGTCGCAGTAAACAGGAATCTCTTCTCCCGCGTCGCTTCTGTAGTAGACGTAGATGGACAGCATTTTCCTCCTTGAGGACAACTCGGTCTCAAGCTTCAGAGAACTCGCGACACGCAACACAGCAGATCCGACGACCCTTACACGCTCCGGGTTCTGCACGTTGGACATGTAGATCATGAATTTGCCGTTATTCTCGATCACCGTTTCTGGCCTCAGGAAAAACGGTCTCCCAAAGGAGCTATTAAAAGAAGCGCAGCAATGTCATCGGACCGCGCGGAGAGAGATGGGCGAAACTACTTGGACAAGAGTCTGAAGCTAAGAACCCTGAGTTCAGTAGGAACGGTTATCTTTCTCTAAGATAATCTGAAATCGGTTCTGGATGAGAATTCGAGTACACGTATACCTCAGCGGACGAGTTCAAGGAGTCTTCTTTAGGTCAGAAACGCGTCAAGAAGCCAGACGACACCATGTGACGGGATGGGTTTTGAATCTCCCTGACGGACGGGTTGAGGCGGTTTTTGAGGGCGAGAAGGAAAACGTTGAGAAACTGGTTGCGTTCTGTAAGAAAGGCCCTGCAGGGGCGAACGTGACTGCCGTAGAAGTTGTGATGGAAAAGTACCGAGGCGAGTTCAAAGATTTTCAGTTAGTGTGGTAGCTGAGCATCAGCCTATTTTGGGATTCTGAAGTGAGACTCCTTGCCCGCGCTTATGTACTCTCCGCCTGCCTCTCGCACGGCAGAGGCGATTTTGGCGAAATTCTCAGAGCCTAAGAATTGGCGAGGCTTTATCCATATGAATGCTCCTTTGTCTTCGAAGATCAGCAAGGCTTCCAAGTCTTTGGCAAACATCATCCTGACGTCTTCCACACGCTTTTCCGAGGGTTGGGCTGCCGAAGGCTCGGCCGCAGGAGTTGCAGTAGCGCGTGGGCTTGCTGTCTTAAGGGATTTTGATATGTCCTGCAAGTCTTCCGTAATTTTCTTCAATACATCTAAAACTTCACTCAGCCTTCGTAGCATTTCTTCACTAGTGGGTTTTGCGTCACTCATCCATCTTCCTCCCTCATCCCTAGTGTATCCGCTTTAGTCCTTCATTTATTTTGCCCTGCGATGGAGCAGCGAGCAATAATAAATAGTCTCCTTGGGCAATTTAGACATCCTGAGGGTAAAGGTTGCTGGAGGTTGACGGAAGCCAAAAGAGCGGCAGTGGCACGATTCTCCGTTTGTCGGTAGCGATGTCCGCGATTCTGAACGAACCCCTGCATATATACAACATACGCCAGAATCGTCCTCAGCGGGGTTTGAGGCCCCAACACCTGGAGGCAGTGTTGACCGCCGCAAGACTCTGCAGAGCAGACACCCAGGGGGTTCAGCTTAACTCCGGAGAATTGTGGTTCTACCCGTCAGCGATTGTAGGCGGCAACGTGGAAGCGGAAATAGGTACTGCTGGCAGCATTCCTATGCTTCTGATTACTGTGCTTCCTATCTGTGCTTTCGCCAAAACTCCTGTTCACTTACTTGTTTCTAACGGCGGAACAGACGTTGCCCACTCGCCCACAATAAACTATCTAGACTGCGTTCTGCTTCCGGTTCTGGAAGAAATGGGTCTGAAAACCTCCTTAGCGGTTCACAAATATGGCTATTATCCGAAGGGCATGGGTGAAGTCTTAATCACGGTGCAGCCCAACCCGAAACTTGTCTCGTTTCGCTTAGAGGATTTTGGAACGCTGACATCAGTGGAAGGCATCTCAGTGTGCACTTTCCTGGCTGATCGAAGAGTTTCTGAGCGGCAGGCAGGCGCGGCCAGCGAGGTTCTAAAGTCACGGGGATACCCCGCTAACATTAGAGTTGTCAACGATTTTTCGAACTCCTTGCAGAAGGGCAGTTCTCTCACGTTGTGGGCGAAAACCGACAAACAAGTTCTTCTGGGCGGCGATGCTATCGGCGAACTGAAAAAGCCCAGCGAGGCCGTGGGCAGAGAAGCTGCCGAGAACTTGTTGCGGGAAATCGAAACTCAAGCCACGGTGGATGTGCATCTTGCGGACCTGTTGATACCGTACATGGCGTTGGCGGAAGGGGAATCCGTCTTCCTCACGCGCACTATCACAAATCATCTGGAAACAAACATGTGGCTCACACAAGAAATCTTGGGGGCAAAATTCGAAACCAGCAAAGTTGGAAACCTCTATCGAGTGGAGAAAAGACCAGCGTGATGTTCAGAGCCAAGATCAGAGGAACATACTCCACAGCCATAACCAAGCTACTGATGGACAGCAACTTCGAAATAGTCCAACCATCACCTCCAATCCGAGAAAGGTTCAACCTCGATCAAAACGCAAAGCCACCGGACATTGACATCCACAATAGGCACAATCGACAAGGAATCCACGTGATGGGGACATCTGAAGCTCTTGAGGCACTGAAAAGCGTCTTCCAAGAACACATGGTGGATGTAGTTCATAGAAAGCAGCCTTTTGCGACTAACGGGATTTACAAAGGCATACTGAAGAAAGACAAGAACCAAGAACGTTTCGTTTCGGTCGACATAGGCTCGGCGGTGGGCAGACTATCCAAAGACGAAACATTCAAAGACCCACCTGCCAGCATTATGGTTCAAGTTCAAAGGAAGAAGCTCTCAGCCAGAGAACCACTGCTTGGCACAGAAATCACCGTTCCAGGCGAATATGCCGTCCTCATACCTGAAGCGAAAGTCAAAGTCAGCCTACAAATACGTGACATCAGCAAGAGGATGGATCTAGTTGCGCTGGGAAGGCGGCTTGTTCCTCCATCTGGCTGGGGGATTATCTGGCGCACCGCAGCCAAGAATCAGCCGAGAGAGCTTTTGGAGAGCGAAATCAGTCGCCTAGCAGAGACACGAGAAGAGATTTTCAAAAGATTCAAAGAAGAAACGGCACCTGCACGGCTTTGGGGAAACCAATACTATATGAACGTGGAGTTTCCGACTCTTTCCAAAGCTCGTCTCGACGAGGCTCGCGCTGGAGCTGCCCCAACCATTCCGGGACATCATTACTATAAGGCGTGTGGACAAGCAATCTCGAAAGCGTTGGACATGGCAGAGAGCATGCTGGAAAACGGTGTTTCACGGGAAGAGGTGGGCCGTCTCTTTAGGCAGATCATCGAAGCCGAATACCCCGCTGAAGGTTCCTGCATCAGCATTGAACATGTGAAGCCGGACGGCAAGGTTTTCCATTTAGGAAACGCGCGAGTAGACAAATGCAGTAATAGAGAGCTGTGGTACTCTCGGACTTTCAAGGACAAAGGAGTTTACGATGGCTTGGGCACACCCAAAGAACCGGGTGATCAGGCAGTCACTGAGGCAGAAGTCGGCGGCTGGCATTACATAACGCGATACTTCTCTAAGGACGACCGGTACAAGGGAGCATACGTCAACCTTCACACTCCGTTAGAGCTGTACCCAAAATGGATTCGCTACGTGGATTTGGAGGTGGATGCTTGCGTTTTGCCGGACGGCACCGTTAAAGTGGTGGACGAGGGTGAGTTGGACGACGCCGTGGCTCATGGTTTCATCGGTGACAAGCTGGCTGCCCTAGCAAAGGATACGCTGTCGAAGATCTTGAAAAACCTCAAACACATTTCCGTTTCACGAAATCCGGCGGGAGAAGAGTAAAAAATATAAAAGAGGCCGCGTTGGTAAGACTACCCGGGGATTGAAAATGAGTTCCCTTCTCAAACTGCGCGCCTCCATGATCGGAACAGTAGCCCTCATCATAGGGCTTTCCACTCTGTTCTTCATGATCATAATGCACGTCACCGTGGGCATTGACATTACGTTACTGATTTTCTTCGTAGTGGGCTTCAACATTCTGCAATGGCTCATTTCGCCCTACCTGATTAATGCTATCTATCGAGCCCGCCCGGTCTCGCAATCAGAATACCCTGAGCTGCACGATACGGTGGAACGGCTAAGCCAGAAAAGCCGCATCAAAAAGCCCAAGCTCATGCTGGCCCGCATCCCGATGCCAAACGCCTTCGCCTATGGCTCTCCCCTCACCGGAAGCAGCGTCGCCGTCACCGAAGGGTTGATGAAGACTCTGAATAAGGAAGAAGTGGAGGCTGTCATTGGTCACGAGCTAGGTCACTTGAAGCACCGCGACGTACAGGTGATGATGTTTGTTTCCATCCTGCCGGCGATATTCTACTTCATAGGCTATTCTTTCATGTTCTCCTCAATGTTTGGAAGAAAACGAGAAGGCGGCGGAGCAGCGATAGTCATCGGATTACTCAGCATTTTCCTCTACTGGATACTCACCCTGTTTACACTGTATCTCAGCCGTATGCGCGAATACTATGCGGACCGCCACAGCGCGTCCATCGTGGACGACGGCGCCAGAAGGCTTTCCGGGGGTCTGGCAAAGATAGTTCACGAAAGTGGACGAATGAAGAGGCAAAAACCCCAAACTGGGCAGCTGAGCTCGTTCAAAGCCCTTTTCATATCCGACCCCGACAGGGCATCTGCGGACGCTCAGGCAATAGCACAGTATGGAACTAGCGACAAACTTGTAGACACAGTGTTACAGAGGAAAGTGACAGGCTGGGACAGGTTTCTGGAGATGTTCTCCAGTCACCCAAACATCGTAAAACGACTGAGAGCCCTTCAACAACTGGCGTAAGTTGCTTTCGAGTGCACATCCGCCTATTTCACCTTGGCAAATTCCTCGTCCTGAATCAAGGCCCTCAGGGCTTCTATGTCCCTGCAAACCACCCTGTCTCCCTTGAGCGGCAACACGTGTTTCCTTATCAGATTGTACGCTGCTTTCGTTCCCGTTCCCAGCTTGTGTGCTCCTCGGAATTCGACCCCTTGCGCCGCACACAGCAGTTCAATGGCAACGATGTATTCGGTGTTTCTAAGAATCTCCGCCGCCTTTCTGGCCGCGATAGGACCCATACTCACAAAGTCCTCAAAATTGGCTGAAGTGGGAATAGAGTCGACGCTGGCAGGGTGTGCCAAAGATTTGTTTTCCGAAGCCAGTGCTGCAGCGGTGTACTGCGCCGTCATGAAACCGCTTTGCAGCCCTCTTTTTGCCCTGTCGGCGATCAAGAAAGGCGGAAGACCCCGACTCAAGCTTTCATCCACAAGTCTCGCGGTTCTCCTCTCCGAAAAATTGCCCAACGTGGCTAGCGCTATGGCAAGATAGTCCATGGTGGCAGCGATCGGCTGCCCGTGAAAGTTTCCTCCCGACAAGCATTCGCCGTTCTCGGCGAAGACAAGAGGGTTGTCAGTTGCGGAGTTAATTTCCACTTCTACCACGCTCTTGACATGGCCTATCGCGCCTCGAACTGAGCCCAAGACCTGGGGAATGCATCGCAGAGAATACGGGTCTTGCGGGTACTCATTCTCCTTCACCGCTTGGTAGCTGGGCTTTACCAGTCTGCTGCCAGAGAGCAAACTTCGGATGTTTTTCGCGCTTTCAACTTGTCCCCGGTGAGGTCTCGCATCGTGGATTTTCGAATCGAAAGCGTCTGTTATCCCGCACAGGGCTTCTAAGCTCATGGCGGCCGCGACTTCGGCGGTTTGCACCAAGTTTTCTGCGTCGTAGACCGTTAGAGCGGCGACGGCTGTCATCATTTGAGTGCCATTGTTTAAGGCGACGCCCTCCTTGAAATCCAGCGTCACAGGCGCGATGCCTGCTTTCTTCATGGCTTCTTTCCCGCTGATGACCACGCCTTGGTATTCCGCCTCGCCTTCGCCCATCATCACCAGCACCATGTGCGAAAGGGGCGCCAGGTCGCCGCTGGCGCCCACTGAGCCCTTTTCAGGGATGACAGGATGGACCCCCTTGTTTATCATTTGTACGAGTGTTTCAAGGGTTTGAAGTCGCACTCCTGAATATCCTTTAGCCAAAGTGTTGGCACGGAGAATCATCACCGCTCGCGTCACTTCTTTGTTCAGAGGCGTTCCCACGCCTGAGGAATGGCTTCGGATAAGGTTTACCTGTAGCTCCTTCAGATCCTTAGGTTTCATCGTCACGTTTCCGAAGGCGCCGAATCCTGTTGAAACCCCGTAAATAGTCTTTTTGTTTTCGACGAGCTGCTCCAGCGCTTCTCTGGCCTTTTTCACCTTCCTCCTGGTTTTCTCAGGAATCTTCGCTGCGACACCCTGACGGGCCACAGCAACCACGTCCTCGATGGCGAGGGTCTCCCCGTCGACTATGACTTCCTTCATGAAATTCTCCCCCCTCCCTCACTCCAGCATAGGCATTCTGATCGCGTTTTCCTTCGCTACTCTTTTGGCCTTCTCGTATCCTGCGTCAGCATGCCTCACAACACCTAGTCCCGGATCGGTGGTGAGGACAGTCTTCAAACGTTTCTCCACTTCCTTGGTGCCGTCAGCAACTAAGCACATGCCTGCATGAATACTGTAGCCGATGCCCACGCCACCGCCATGATGAACCGAGACCCAGGTTGCGCCTCCTACAGCGTTGAGCAAAGCATTTAGTATAGGCCAGTCAGCAATAGCGTCGCTGCCGTCCATCATGCTCTCGGTCTCACGGTTCGGTGAAGCCACGCTTCCGCAGTCCAAGTGATCGCGCCCTATCCACATAGGACCTGAAAGCTCACCATTGCGGACCATGTCGTTCATTATACCTCCAAACTTGGCCCGTTCTCCGAAGCCTAACCAGCAAACCCGTGCAGGCAAGCCCTGAAACTTGACATCCTTTCGTGCCTTGTTTATCCACCGGCAGAGTTCCTCGTTGGACTCGAATTCTTCGAGAATCACTTCGTCTAGCTTGTAGATGTCTTCACGGACGCCTACCAAGGATGTCCAGCGAAATGGGCCTCTGCCCTCACAGAACATGGGTCTGATGTAGCGTTGGACGAATCCCGGGTACCTGAAGGCGTCTTTGCAGCCAGCATCGTAGGCATGTTGTCGCAGGTTATTTCCATAATCAAAGACAACAGCGCCCTTTCGCATCATTGTTACCATGGCCTCGACTTGCACTTTCATGCCTGCCTTCGCTCTTCTAACGTACTCTGGAGGGTTTCGATTTCTCAACTCGTCCGCTTCCTCCTTCGCTAGACCTGCGGGGTAGTAGCCGTTGAGAGGGTCGTGAGCTGAGGTCTGATCGGTCACAACGTCGGGGATGACGCCCATCTTAACTAACGCAGGGTGGACGTCTGCAGCGTTACCCAGGACGCCGATGCTCTTCGCTTCGCCTTCCTTCTTGGAATCCGCCGCCATGCCGACTGCGTCGGCTAGACTGTCGGTCCATGTTTCCAGATACTTGTGCCTGAGACGTCTTTCTATGGCTTTCTTGTCAATCTCTACGACTAATGCTACGCCTTCGTTCATCGTCACTGCAAGAGGCTGTGCGCCGCCCATCTCCCCTAGACCCGCAGTCAAGACGAGCCTTCCCTGAAGACTTCCACCAAAATGCTCCTTGGCCACTGCCGCCAACGTCTCATAAGTGCCCTGCAGGATTCCCTGAGTGCCGATGTATGCCCAAGAACCTGCCGTCATCTGGCCGAACATAATCAGTCCCTTCTGCTCCAATTCGTAAAAATAGTCCCACGTAGCCCATTTGGGCACGAGCATGGCATTCACGATTAGAGCTCTCGGCGCCCATTTGTGGGTCTTAAAGACTGCTACTGGCTTGCCGCTTTGGATAAGCATGGTTTCGTCGGGTTCCAATTTTTCGAGGGTTTCGACGATTTTGTCGAAGCATTCCCACGTTCGGGCCGCTTTGCCGGTGCCTCCGTAGACGATAAGTTGCTCCGGGTCTTTTGCCACTTCCGGGTCAAGGACGTGGTGGAGCATGCGATAGATGCCTTCAATCTGCCAGTTCTTGCAGTGCAGCTCTAGGCCTGTGAGGCATTTCGGGTTATGTTTAAGTGTTTCTTTCCTGTCCATCGTTTTGGACTCCGGGAATATTCCTGACGGATATTCTTCTATGTGAGATGACTGTGCGTCTGCTCTGATTAATCAGTTTCGTAAGCGTAAAAAGCTTAAATCCAAAACAGGTCTCCTATTGTCTGGCTTTCAGGGTTGTTTGATGGCTAAGCGTGTCGAGGGTTTTGGCAAGTGGGTAGCTATTGCTGGTTTTAAGAATGCTTGCATAGGTGACGTTGAAGGGCTTCTGAGTCAGGTCCGTGGAGAGTTTGGAGATGTGGCCGTCCAATTTTTCGATGCGCGGTGCATTGCTGGAGGGGAGCATCTTCACTTTGCTGTTTTGAATGCTCTGAGGGCTTTTGAGAGTGGGACAAACATCTCCAAAAGCTTAGCTGTTGAGTGTTTGTTGTATGCTTCGGCTCAGAGACAGATCAAGTCGGCTTTGAGGCTCGTTGGAGTAAGGCGTGGTTGTTCGCAGATTGCTGTCCTAGTTGCAGCGGATGGGAAGGCTCGTGTCGAGGAGGCTTTGGCTCGGGTGTCTGAGCTGGTTGGTGGCGGTCGTGATGATAGGGTTCTCGAATTGCTCGATGATAAGGTACCTGCTATTTTGAGTCTGTTCGGCATCTCTGATTCGGAGTTGAAGGCTAAGCTCGGGAGGGGCGAGGTGAAAAGAGCTGTTGCGGAGTTAGTGATTGAGCATGTTGCCCTATTAGCGGTTCAACGTTAGGTTTGGGCCTTCTCTCTCGTTATGGATATTACGTCGGTAGGTTTGAGGATTGAGATGCCCGTGTGTTTGCCCACGACCTCGACGAGAATGATCTTGTCGGGGTTGGATAGGTTGACTTTGCGGTTTACGTCGGCGGCAACAGCGTCGATTATGTCTTTCGTGGATATGTTGGTGAAACGTTTTTCGATGGTTACGCGGAAGGTTTCGTTCGGTTGGATTTGCTGGGCGAGTTGTGCCGCGGCTTCTCGAATCTGGGCTAGGTCTGTTTGTACTGTTTTTTGGATTGGAATGATGCGCAGTGTGAAGTGGAATTCGTTAGGGTATTCCTTCAGCAGGTTTCTGAGTTTTTCGATGGCTTCTTGGGGTTGGAGTGTGGTTTTTGCGGTTACGAGTCCTTTGATTTTGGTTTTGTCAGTCTGCGGGTTTGGGTCTCCAATCTGGCTTAGAAGGTACCATGTTTCTGAAAGCGCGTGGGGTTCGTTTCCGCGGGTGGTTGTGATGAGAAGGTTGAAGTCGTGGAGCATGTTTGTTTGTGTGAGTGCAGTGTTTATTTGAGTTTTGTGTGTGCTCTGCCCTGAGGCTGGACCATCGTCTATCTGAAGCCTGCAAGTTTGAATGTGGGAGCAGGGCATCAATTTTTGTTTTGCAGTTCGACGATAGTGTGAGAGGCGGAGAGCTTTTCATGTCGAGTCCTCGCGAAAGCTTTTTCTCTTCCTCATTGTTGTTGTCTGATCATGCGGTGGCTTGTTGGCTTCATTTTCCACAAAATTGCCTTCGGACTCTTGTCAGTCCTGTTGCCGCTGTATATAACTAAGAGCATCAGCGGGGGCAGTCTCTCTGCTTGGGGAATGATGGCGGCTTCGGCGGCTTTTTTGGCCATCCCCTTCTCCTTTCTGTGGGGTTATCTCTGTGACGCTACACACCGTTACCGGTTTTTCATCATGCTGTCGTTTGCAGCCGTGACAGTCTTGCTATACCTCTTTTCGCTTGCGACAACCCTGGTCTTGCTGGGTGTCTTGTACACGTCCATCGCAATCTTTCAAGTCGCCTATGAGCCTCCCAAGAACGTGCTGATTGCTGAGACCTTTTCACACGTAGAGTGGAAATTTGCCTACGCCCTCTACGAGGCTTGGACCAAACTCGGATGGGTCGTTGGGTTGCTCCTCGGCTTCGTCCTCGTGTTCATCGGGCTGGAAATTGCCACGCTACTCTCCGTCTCGGTATTCCTAAGCCTCCTCTCTTTCCTAGCGTCAGCGGTCTCTGTTACTGACCCTGCTCTCATTTTGGAAAGAGGTCTAGTGAAGATGGAAAGGTCGATAGACCAAGTACATAGGGGTGCCACTCTGCTCTCTGTCGAGCATCCCGCCCCAGGGTTTCTCGACGAGCTGAAAGCGGAGAACGCCTCAGCCTTATGCGTCGGGTTAGTCTTCTTCTCCTTAGCTACGAACATGTTCCTAATTCCCCTGCCAATATTCTTCGCAAACAACCTGTCACTTCAAACAAGCACGGTGTTCATGCTCTTCCTCCTCAACTCCGCAAGCGGCCTAGGAGGCTACATGATAGTCACAAAGAAGGCGGACACGATGGATGCCACGTCGATACAACGCGTCGCGCTGCTTCGAACCCTACTCGTGCTCCTGTTCATTTCAGTTGCCCTGTTGCCGCTTCTCGGCGCCATCGCTCTTTCGGTCACTGTGCTGATCGTTATGGGGTTCGTGTACGCTTTCTACTCAGTCGCAGTTGTCGCGG
Organism: uncultured Candidatus Bathyarchaeia archaeon; assembly: GCA_964395545.1. Taxonomy (GTDB): domain Archaea; phylum Thermoproteota; class Bathyarchaeia; order Bathyarchaeales; family SOJC01; genus CAYGVX01. The sequence goes on from CAYNAW010000002.1 coordinate 32,318, forward strand.
CTTCGATGGAAGTGATTCCCCAAGGCAAAGCAGGCTTGTTCACAGCGCTCTTAGGCACAGGCACCGCCATCGGATGCCTCGTGGGACCACTCGTAGCCGACAATCTTGGCTTCTCATACGCGTTCGCAGCCTCTGCCGCATGCTTCTTCCTCAGTTTTGTTGCATTCAAGAAGTATGCTTGAAGCACAAACACCCTTCTGCGCGTGCGTAATGCATAAAGGCAGGCAGAGCGACGGAAGCTTATTAGGCCCGACTTCGCACATGATGCCAAACAACACTAGGCTGGTATTGGGACTTGTCTGTCAAAAGCAGGCAGAGGGCTAGGAAGAAATCAGGCGTCTTCAGCTGGCGTGTAAAGGCTCTTATAGCAATTGCCCTGACAATTGTCGTTCTGGCGGTTGCCTATCAGATGATCAGCAAGAACAATCCGACCCGAATTCTCCTCGTGACCAGCATGGGCAACATCACTATTGAGCTGTACGATGATATGCCTATCACCTCCGGAAACTTCAAGAACCTCACTGAACATGGAGTCTTTGACGGCACAATTTTCCATCGAGTCGTTCATGATTTTGTCATCCAAGGCGGAGACGCCACTCCTAAAGGGATAGACGTGCCAACGATTCTCGATGAGCTTCCGAACAAGCACAGCAACGTCAGAGGATCCGTGGCGATGGCGAAAACGAGTGCGCCGAATTCAGCGACGAGCCAGTTTTACATTAACCTGAAGGACAATCTGCATCTAGATAGCAACTACTCTGTTTTTGGAAAAGTGATTGAGGGAATGGACATTGTTGACGCAATAGGCAATACCGAGACAGACACTAACGACAAACCTTTGCAAGACATAACTCTCACAAGAGCAGAATTCGCAGAATGAAACGGGGCTCCCACCAAACGCGCAGAAGCACACGAAAAGGACGCACACCCGCAGCGAGCTCTGTTAAGCTTATAACCATTCTGCCCTATTGTTATGATGCGGTGCCATAGGGGGACAACGCAAAGCTTTGAAACTCGTAGGTTTGATTTCGGATACGCACATCCCCGTCCGTGCAAAGGCAATCCCCAGCAAGGTTTTCAAGATTTTCGAAGACGTCTCCCTGATTGTGCATGCTGGCGATTTGACACAGCTGAGTGTCATGGAAGAACTGGAGCAGATGGCTCCTGTGCTAGCCGTGCGAGGAAACATGGATACACGGAGTGTGAAGGAGAAACTCCCCGAAGTCAACTCAGTACACGTTTACGATTGGAAGATTGGGGTGACTCACAGTTACAACTTTGTCATGCGCACCGGCAGGTTTAGGAACACCCTGGAGAAACAGGGCTTCAACATCTTCGTTTGCGGTCACACTCATCGACCCAGCGTCAAATACAAGGAAGGAATGCTGCTCATCAACCCGGGAAGCGCTACTGACCCTATCCCACCCTTCTTGACTAGGCCTACAGTCGCTCTTCTGAAGATAACAAAGAAAGAGATTGAACCCGAAATCGTGAACCTTTGAAAGCGCTACCGCATTCTCCACGCTTTGCACACCTAACAACCGCTTGACGTAGACGTAGATAAGGTCCCAGCCATCGGTGAAACCGACCGCGAAAGCACACGTGCCACAAACAGGAGGAGCCAGCTTTTTACATTCGACCACCTCTCCCCCCTCCCTGGAGTGTTGACGGATCGACTGCTTTAAACGCGGAAAAAGCAGAGAACCCTTTGGTGCTTCAACATGTCTCGCCCTACGGAAAAATGTCAAAACCCATGGAAGAACGACTGCAAGAACTCGAACATCGAAGTTTACATAATACACGGAAAACAGCAGCTGCCCATATGCGCTTACTGCTGGAGCAGAATAGCCGAGGACAACTACGAATGGAGAGGATAACAAGTGGGGATGGAACGCTTTAACCTAAACGTCGCCCGAGCCTTCGTCGGTCGTCACGTCAACCTGCACCTGAAAGACGGTTCAGTAATCGTCAACGTCTTCGTGACCGACGCAAAACGGGAAGACGAAGACAGTCGACCAGCGGTCTTCTGCGTCACACAGCAGAGAAAGCCTCCTTTACGAGTCTTCTTGAAAGAAATCGAATGGATGGAACAGCTGAACCCCCATCTTCTGATGAACGCGTAGGACTTCGGCGGAATGAGGGTTTAGCGACAGGGAAGACTCGGAAG
>CAYNAW010000002.1:34584-56467 GCA_964395545.1 uncultured Candidatus Bathyarchaeia archaeon
TCCACAGGAAACGGGTCAAGCTCCCCAGCGACTGCAAATGGGTTTCTCCTGAGTCCTACGTTCTCCACCAACACAGTCTTCAGTCCCACCGTTTTTGCGCCGTAGATATCTGCCTTCAACGAGTCGCCCACAAAAACTGCTTCTTCAGCCTTTGCTTCCAAAGCCCTCAGTGCCTCTTCGAAGATTCTCGGGTGGGGTTTCCTCAAGCCTAGCTCGCCTGAGATCACAATCGCGTCAAAGAATTCTGGCAGCCGGAAGTGATGCAGTATCCTCCGAAGGCTCGGCGCGTGGGCGAAGTTGGACACCATCCCAAGCTTGTACCTTTCCTTCAGCCTTGCCAAGACAGAGGGCACATAGTCTTCCATTCGCGAATCCTCGATGAACGCGTCGATGAAGCCTCCCACGGCGTTTGCCACGATGGGGCTTTCGTGGCTCAGATCATGGTTGAACCTCTTCAGCGTCTCAGCGATTCTCACGCGGAAGTCGACTTCTTCGAGGGAGGATTCGGACTCTTCGTAAAGTTCGTTGCGCACGTCAAAGTAGACCCGCTTGAACTGCTCGAAGGCAACTGTGACTGTCACATTGTCACGTTGAAGGCTTTCTAGAAGTCGTCTGAGGCTTTTGTCATAGTCCCATCGGTCGCTCAGTATCAACGTATCGCCCATGTCAAAGACGACGGCTTTGAGCGGCATGATCCTCATTCCTCGCCGACAACCAGGTGCAGCTGGCTTGCTCTTAAGCCTATCCCACATATCCGTGTAGATTGACACGTTTTTTGTAAAAATGCGCTCTGTTGTACATGGATTTGACAAATATTGTTAAATATCCACCCACGGGTAGTGTAGATGCGCCGTGGTGGATGAACATGGGTTGTACCGTAGTCGTTGGAGCCTTCTGGGGAGATGAAGGCAAGGGAAAGATAGTCTCTTACCTAGCTTTGAAGGATAAGGTTGAGGTTTGTGTGCGCACGGGCTCGGTGAACGCTGCACACACTGTACACTTCCAGGGTAAACGCTACGCTTTGCACATGGTGCCCGCAGCGTTCGTCTACGGGGGAAGCCGACTGCTGGTCGCCCCGGGTGCCAACGTTCACGTCTCCCAGCTCTTGAAAGAGATCGAGGAGACAAGGGTCAAGGACCGGATCGGAGTGGATAGACAAGCCTCGATCATCGAGCCCAAGCACTCAGAGACGGACAAGAGTGACGGGCACTTGAGGAGCCTAGGCACTACCGGGTGGGGTGTCGGTCCAGCAGTGCAAGAACGGGCGAAGAGGTCGGCTAAACTCGCGAGAGACGTACCCGAACTGCAACCGTTCCTGGCAGACGTAGCTGGAGAGACAAACGACGCCATCGATGCAGGCAAGAACGTAGTGCTGGAAGGGACCCAGGGCTTGATGCTCTCGCTTTATCACGGCACTTACCCCTACGTGACCAGCCGTGACACGAGCGCCGCCACCGTGTGCGCCGAATCTGGCGTCGGCCCGAGCCGGGTGAACACAGTTCTGGTCGTGTACAAGGCCTTTATGACACGGGTGGGCACAGGCGAGTTGCCCGGCGAGTTGTCTAAGGAGGAGGCACTGCGTCGAGGATGGTTTGAGACCGCGGCTGGGACGGGAAGAGAGCGAAGGTCCGCACCGTTCAACTTCGACTTGGCACGGAAAGTGGCTCGGGTTCACGGAGCGACCGAGGCGGCGGTCACAAAGCTCGACGTACTATACCCCAGCTGTAGGGGCGCGACACGGTATGACGAACTGAGCAATGAAGCTAAGGACTTCCTTGCAAAGGTTAAGAAGGCTTCAGGCGTTCCGGTTACTATAATAGGCACGGGCCCAGGAGCGCTTGACATAGTGGACAGACGAGGGTCTCTCTGAATGCGATATTCCTAGGCGTTTCCAACTGCTATGCAACGTAAGCATCTTAGCAAGACAGGCCTGTGTTGGCTGTAACGGGGCTAGTCTTCTTTTGGAAAGGAAGCTTTAAGAACGCCGTGTACAATCCATACTCAAAAACTCGCCTCAAAACGGAGTCAAGTCTCCATGGCAAAGTTCAAGATAATTATCTCAGACCCCGAGACAGGGAAATCCCAAGTAGTCGAGCTGGAAGGCCCCCGAGCGGTACCCCTCGTCGGAAGAAAACTCGGCGAGACCATAGACGGTGCCACCCTAGGCCTGGGCGGACACAAGGTGCGGATCACAGGGGGCTCAGACAAAGACGGTTTTCCGATGAGACCTGACATTCACGGCGGAGTCAAAGCCCGCATAGTTACAACTCGAGGCATCGGCTTCCACCCCACCAGCAAAGGAGAACGACGGAGGAAGACACTCCGCGGAAACGTCATCACCGAAGAGGTTGTCCAGATCAACATGGTCACAGTCGAGAAGCCCAAGAGAGCTGAGAAGGAGAAACAGCCCGAAGTCGCCGCGGAGAAGCCCCAGAAGGCTGAAACATCTGAAGCTGCAAGAACGGAGAAATCCGAAAAACCCGAAAAGCCCAAGAAGTCGCCGAAGACGGCTCCAAAAGAGATCGAAGAACACGCTGAAGCTCCAAGAGAGGCTGAGACTGGAGGCCAAACATCCTGACGACGTTGCCCAGACAGCCCGAAGTCAATGTCGGCACCATAGGCCACGTCGACCACGGAAAGACCACCCTGGTTCAGGCCTTAACGGGCACGTGGGCATCTAAGCACAGCGAGGAGTTGAGACGGGGCATCACCATCAAACTGGGCTACGCCGACACTCCCATCTACAAGTGCTCCAATTGCGAGGCTCCGGAATGCTACTCAACCAGCCCCGACTGCCCCGTGTGCGGCTCGAAATGCGAGTTCCAAAGAGCCGTAAGCTTCGTCGACGCGCCGGGACACGAAGCACTGATGGCTACGATGCTCTCAGGAGCCGCAGTTATGGACGGCGCCATTCTCGTAATCGCTGCGGACGAGCCATGTCCCCAGCCTCAGACACGGGAGCATCTAGCAGCCATACAGATAGTGGGCATAGAAAAAATAGTCATCGTCCAGAACAAGATCGACATAGTCGACGAGAAACGAGTGTTGGACAGCTACCGCGAGATTAAAGAGTTTGTCAAGGGCACGATAGCTCAAAATGCTCCCATAATCCCCATCTCAGCCCAGCACCACGTCAACGTGGACGCGCTGCTTCAAGCCATGGAAGAACACATTCTCACCCCTAAACGCGACTCCTCGAAGCCGCCACTCATGTACGTCGTCCGCTCTTTCGACATCAACAAACCCGGCACAACCGTCGAGGATTTGGCAGGCGGCATCATAGGCGGCAGCGTGATACAGGGAAGGTTCAGGGTAGGCGACGAGGTGGAGATTCGCCCGGGAATACGCGTCGAGAAGCAGGGTCAAAACGTGTACGAGCCCCTAACCACTCAGGTCGTCAGTCTCCACGCGGGCGGACGAGACCTGGAGGAAGTGCAGTGCGGAGGCCTAGTGGGAGTGGGAACACTCCTTGACCCTTCCTTGAGTAAGGCTGATGGCCTAACGGGGAACCTCGTCGGACTGCCTGGAAAGCTTCCCTTGCCCAAGTCTGAGTTGACTCTGGCGACACACTTCTTCGAACGGGCCGTCGGAACGAAGGAGATGATCGAAATAGACAGGATAGCCCCGAAGGAGAGCCTCCTCCTCGACGTGGGCACAACCATCACCGCGGGAACAGTTGTGTCGGTGAAAGGAGACGAAGCAACGATAAAACTCGGGCGACCCGTAAGCGTCGAGAAGGGAATGCGGACAGCCGTCAGCAGAAAGATTACCGGACGGTGGCGGCTAATCGGCTATGGCATAGTGAAGTAGGGAAAACTCCTGCAGGACGGGAGAACCGGCACTGTCTACCAAAAAGCCTTTGATAGTCATCATGGACTCGAGTTTTCTCTTTATCCCCACCCAATTCCACGTGGACATCTTCGAAGAACTCGCCTCGCTTCTGGATAGACGTTATGAGCCCATAGTCCTCTCGACGACGTGTGAGGAACTGCAGAAAATAGCCCGAAGCGGCCCCCCGAAACTGCGGAAACAAGCCGCTTTTGCCTTGAAGCTTGCCGACAAGTGCCAGCGAATCACCGCGGATTTAGGCGAAGGAGAATCGCACGACGATGTAATCGTCCGAATGGCGTCGAAGACAGCATATTGCGTCGCCACCAACGACAAAGCCCTACGGAATAGGCTGCGGAACCTGAACGTGCCGGTCATACACCTTCGACAAAAGTCTAGGCTCGCTCTTGACGGAGCCCTCCCGCAGGCTCAAGCCGAGGGCGCTTCAAAAAGCTTTTAAAATCCCTCAAAAGTTATGTAAGGCACAAGCCTGTATCAGGGCAGAGGAAAAAGGCAATGTTCAAACTTCTCGTTCTGGAAGACACGATTCGCATTCCGCCCGAGAAATTCGGCGAACCCCTTTCGAAGGCTGGACGCGAGCAGCTTAGGATAAAGTATGAGGGGCTAGTGGACGACGTGTTAGGCTACGTCATCGCCGTCACCGATATAGTGGTCAACCCGACGGGAAAGATAATCCCCGGAGACGGGGCAACATACCACAAAGTCTCCTTCTCCCTCCTCACATTCTACCCCAAGATTCAGGAAGTAGTCGAAGGAGAAGTGGTGGAGATCGCAGATTTCGGCGCCTTCCTGCGCGTCGGTCCCATCGACGCCTTGCTGCACGTATCACAACTGATGGACGATTTCATCTCGTACGACGAGAAGCAGGGTGTACTGATGGGTAAGGAGACGAGGCGGAAGCTGGCTGCGGGCGACCACGTTAGGGCACGTATAACCGCCGTATCATTGCCTCGAGGCGGCGGCTCAGGCAAGATAGGCGTGACTGCTCGACAGCCTTTTCTCGGGAAGATCGAGTGGATCAAAGAGGATACAAAAAGAAAAACAGGCGGCACTGAAAAAGAAGTGCCTAAGAAGGTCAGAGAACGTCAGGAGCGTAAGTAGCATGCCGGAGAAAGCCTGCAGAGAATGCTACTCGCTAACGCCAACAGCAACGTGCCCCAAATGCAAGACCGCCAACTTGAGCGACGACTTCAGCGGGCTCGTCATAATCATCGACCCTTCAGAGTCGGAAATCGCGATGGCGATGCAGATCAAGCAGAAGGGTCGCTACGCCCTGCGCGTCCGGTGATCCGCTGCCTTCCGAACAGGTCGAGCATGGTGGTTGGATGCAACAGACAAGACACTGTCCGAATATCGAGAGCAACTTGAAGGATTGTGGTTGCACTTATCCCTCTTGCGAGAAGAAGGGACAGTGTTGCGAGTGCATAAGGTTTCACAGAGAACGCGGCGAACTGCCCGGCTGCCTCTTTCCAGCCGAGGCTGAGCGAACGTATGATAGGTCAGTCGAAAACCTTGTTTCCAGTCGCAGGTGACGAAGCATCTACCTTCTTCCCCCTGGGCTAAGGCGAAGGTTGAAGAAGCCTCTCGGGATCCTTATTCAAGGCTCGACGGACGAGACCATGACTATGGTGAGGCTGATGGTCGAGAAGGAGAAGCCTGCCAAGTTGGTAACTGTGGGCGATCGCGTCTCAGAAGACCTCACCAACCAGCAGATCTTGCCCGACGTCTTGATCGTGGACAACAAGGTCATGAGAGAAGAAATCGTCCCAATACACGCTTCAGCTGACAAAGTTGCTACCGCAAGGAATCCGCCTGGAACCATAACCGACGAAGCGTGGCTGGCCGTCAAGAATGCCATGGAAAGCCCCGGACGGACGAAGATAGTGGTGGAAGGCGAAGAGGACTTGCTGACGCTGGTCGCCATTCTAACGGCGCCAGAGGGCTCCCTCGTGTTGTACGGGCAGCCGCGCGAGGGAATTGTGGCTGTCAAGGTCAATGCTGAGGCCAAGGATAGGGTCCGCGCGATGGTTGACACCATGCGACGGGCCTAGGTGGAGAAGAAACCACGTGAGAAAAGGTTAGTGAAGAGCACTAGCAAGCCGGTAATGCCTAGAAAAACGCTTACTGCAATGACGAAGGAATTTGAGACAACGTTTGCTGACGTCATCGTGCTCATTCCATAGATGAAAATTGCCAGGCTCAGAACGCATAGGAACGCTCCGACGACCGCGCCTCGAACTTCCAGCCTTGCCACCCAAGAACCCGTGTGCCTTCGCGACCGAAAAACGTTGAGAAGGCTGAATCACGATGCCTGCTCCACGTTGTTCCATGAAACTTTATAAGCACAGAAACGCTTTTCTGTCTGCCATACTCATCATCCCGAGGAGAACGTGGCTTGCAAGTAAAAATCCTGTCCCAAAGGTACAACCCTCTCCTTAAGAGAAAAGAAGTGGTCTTCGAAGTTGACCATGCCCAAGAGGGGCAGACTTCTTCACGTCTAAAGTTGAGGGCTGGCTTAGCAGACGTGCTCAAGACGAAAGCCGACTTTGTTTTCGTCGAAAGAGTGCAGACCAAGACAGGCATGATGATTGCTTTGGGCGAGGCAAACGTCTACGATACGTTAGAGCAAGCGAAGACGGTGGAGCGTGACCACATATTTGAGAGGAACGCTCCTGCCGAGAAGAAAGAGAAAGAAGCTGAGACGTCAGCGCCAGCTGAGGAAGAGAAGCCTGCTCCGAGGCCCGAGGAGAAGCCTCCAGAGACGAAAGGAGAATAGATGAATGCCCCAAGAATCAGAAGAGGTCAAGAAACCAAAAGGGAAGGAGAAAGCAGGGCCTGGGAAAGTTGAGAAGGCTGAGGTCGAGAGACCTGCAGCAGGAGAGGCCGCCGAGGAAGTCGTAGAGGAGAAAGCCGCGCCCAAACCGACGAAGAAGGCCGAGAAAAAGAAGAAGAAAGGGAAAAGAATGCATACGTACTACCGGGTCGACGCCACAAGCCTGTCACGTCTACGCCCGTTCTGCGAGAGATGCGGTCCCGGATACTTTATGGCCGACCACGGTGACAGGTACAATTGTGGTCACTGCGGTTTCTCACGGTACAAGCAGACTCCCGAGTAGTGAGGCGAAGAAAAACGAGTCAGCCTAAATCCGAACTCCGCGTGAACGTGGCGATCAACAACGTCTCTGCTGAGCGTTTCTGGGAAGTCAGACGTCCCTTGCCCCCTGTCAAGATTTCCACAAACCTCAACCTCATTAGCGTGAACAAGATGGCTGAGGAACTGCTTGAAGTGCCTTTTGTCTTCGCGATAAACTACGAGCCAGCCGTAGCGCAGCTAAGCTTCAAGGGCAAAGCGCATGTTACGGGTGACAAGAAAGAGTTAGAGAAAATCTTCGCCGCTTACGGCGAGAAGAAAGCACCGCCGCCAATGATCGTGCAGACCGTTTCCAACGTGGTCTTCTTGGAATCCGTGCTCATATCCAGAACGTTGAACATTCCCCCTCCGATTCCTCTTCCAAAAGTGCCTACGTCTGAAGAAGAAAAATCGAAGGCTGCGCCCACTTATCGTGCCTAAAAGGCTGCAGGGTTTACTTTAGCGGCACGTACATCGATGACCTTGAGGCGCCGATGCCTGGCTGCCCATGTTTCACAGGTTTGTTCGTGATAGCGTATTCGCCTAGGAAGTGTCCAATCATCTGAGGCATGATCTCCAAGGGAACGAATTCCTTTCCGTTATGGAGGTAGATGGATACGCCGACCATCTCCGGAAGGATGACCATGTCTCTAGCGTGGGTCTTGATCATCACGGTCTGCCCTTTGTCAAGCTGCGCTGTCCTTGCTGCTCTTATGCTCTCGAGGAGTATGCGTTGTTCAGGCTTCAGCCCCCGTTGAAGGCTTCTGCGGTGCCTCGACGGGAGCAAGGGTATGAACTCGTCCATAGACATGCTTTGCAGCTCCTCGATGGTGTGTCCCCGATACATGAATTCCTTCGGCATCTTATTCGCCCACCAAACCTTCCATAAGGCTGTTATTTAACTCTTTCAGGACTGGGTTCTCCTCTTGTACTTCCTGCCCGCGCCTCTCGCTGCAATTAGACCAACCTTCTTGCCAGGGGGTGCACCACGTGAGACTGTCGTGACTTTTCGGCTGCCCTTTGACCCACTTCCATACGGATGTGACGCTGCGACCATGGCGATACCCCGCGTTCTTGGCCACTTATGTCCCTTAGCCCGTTTCTTGTAATAGTGTGATCCAGCCTTCAGGAAGGGTTTTTCGAGGCGCCCGGCTCCTGCGACAACTCCTATCGTGGCGCGGGACAGGGGGTTGATGTATTTAGTCCTCCCCGACGGGAATTTGATCATGGTTCCTTGGGGTGCGTGGGCTACGATGGTTGCATACGTTCCTGAGGAGCGCGCGATTTTTCCTCCGTCGCCTGGGTTGATCTCTATTCCGCACACCATTGCGCCCTCGGGGATGCTCTTCAAGGGTAGGACGTTGCCTACTTCTATAGGGGCTCGGCTGCCGACGAGAATCTTCTGTCCTTCATTCACGCCTTCGGGGATTATGAAGTGGTAATCCTGGTCTGTTTGTAGCTTAATATGTGCTAGTGGGGAGCCGCGTCCGGGTTCGTGGAGGATTCTGTCGACTTTGCCTTCCACCACGCTTTCGAGCTGCTGTTTGTCGAATGGTGGATACTTGGCTGGCGCTATCCTCTTCTCCGTGGAGGCTTTGAAGACCGAGCCTCCTCGCCCTCGTCTCTGCACGAGGATTCGTTTTCCCATGTTCACTGCCTGCCGTCTATGTGAAGAGAAAATGGCAGTTTAAATGCTTTACGTATTCAGGAAGAAGAGCTATGTCGGTAAGGGCTTCGCTTCTATTCCCAATTGATTCCTCACGTGTTTTGCGAGGGCGTGAGCGTCTCCTGCGCGGTAGTTGTCGGCTATGACGAGTTTGGGCCTGCTCTGCCTGACGTATTCCATCAAACCCGTGAAGTCGGAGTGGTCGCTCAGGGCTACCACGTACTCCGTCTCCCCAGTCTGCCTGCACGGAACGTCGAATTCCCACCCGCTGACGCATACCCTGAATTTGTTCAAGCCCACTTTGCCGCGCCAGTTCATGTGATAGAACGCTACGTATTCAGCCTCTCCGTGCAGAGTGGACTGCAACTCGTGCTTAGTCGAGAACAGGGGTCGGCTGATTCTCATGCCGTGCTTCTGATGAACCTTCGTGATTTGAAGAATTTTCTCGGGCATTATGAAGGGTGCTCCCACGCGTGCCTCGTGGAGTATCTGCATCACCTCTTGAAGCTTTCCATGGTAGCCGAATACGTAGACCGGACCTTGCCTCAGTCCCTTCTCCACGATTGAGACCAACGCGTGTCTCGCCTCGTCTTCAAAGCTCCGCCTGCGCCATGGGTTGCCGTAGGTCGCCTCGATTACCAGCACGTCAGACGCGACAACTGGAGTGCCTGCTAGCCGAAAATCGCCCGTGTAGAGAATGCGCGTTCCCTCAGCGTCTTCGACAAGAGCCTGCGCGGCGCCTAAGATGTGATCCACGCGATAGAGAGTGAGCTGCTCGTCTTCGAAGGCGAGTGGTCTCCCGTATTCCATTGTTTTGACGTTGCCGTTTCCCCTTTGTAAGCACTGTTGTCCTTTCAGAGTGTCGATAAGGTCTTTCGTGGCCGGAGTCATTACTACTGCACTACAGTTTTTCACACTCTGCTGCAGCCCGTTCATGTGGTCTGCGTGGGCATGTGTCACGACTCTAAAGGGTCGTGTCTTCTCGTGGGCATCGCAGGCTACGTGTCGCCCCAAAAGAACTGCACCGTTGCGTGTCACATCGGCTTTCAAGAGAATTCTCACTATGGCAGCGGTATTAGTCGTAGGTTGCCTAAATGGTTTGTCACGCCCTTTTGTGTCTTTTTGCGATTTGACCGGATTATCGTAGATTCATATACTTTATTAAGACTCGCTACACTATACGTTAGAGACGAAACAGGGGCAGCCTTCAAGCAGAAGACACCCTAAGCATCAAGGGGCGCGTGCAGATGGAAAAAGTGGAGCAACAAGTGAGAAAAAGAGCGCTATCAACGTTCCGTGAAGTCTACCCCATTCAAGAGCCTTACGTGTACGCCGCCATTGTCAAAGACCCAGAAACCCAGAAAGTCCGCTACACAGTCATCGAGCCCACACTGCTTGACGAAGAAGCCGCCATGCTGAAAGAGATTAAAGGTATTCTGATGGAAGAAATCGACGTCAACCTCAAGGAAATCGGCACAAGAGAGAAAGCCGCAGAATACCTGAGGCAGAAGATACTCGAAGCCGTCAAGAACTATCGGCTGAAAATCGCTGAAGAAGCCGTGGACAAGCTGGCCTACTACATCGTACGCGACTTTGTCTATTACGGAAAAATCGACCCCTTGATGAAAGACCGTATGGTAGAAGACATATCAGCGGACGGCGTCAACATCCCATTATACGTTTGGCATCGCGAATACGAGTCCCTGCCGACCAACATCATCTTCGAGAACGAGAACGAGCTGAACTCGTTCATCGTGAGACTCGCCTACACGTCTGGCAAGAACATCTCAATCGCCTCCCCCCTGCTTGATGCATCGCTCCCAGACGGAAGCCGCGTTCAGCTGACCTATGGGAGCGCCATCACCCGCCGCGGGTCTACCTTCACGATACGTCGCTTCCGCGTCGACCCCCTCACGATTTCTGACTTGATAAGATTCAACACTCTCTCATCAGAGATGGCTGCGTATTTCTGGTATGCCATCGAGAACAGGGCATCCGTTCTAGTCGCAGGCGGCGTCGCCTCTGGAAAGACGACTATGCTCAACTGTCTGTCGATGTTCATCAAGCCAGAGCTGAAAATAGTAAGCGTGGAGGACACCGCTGAACTCAACTTACCCCACGAGAACTGGATCCCGTCCGTCGTGAGAACGAGTTTTGGCAATGATAACAGAGGTCCAGCCGCCATCACGCTTTTTGACCTCCTGAAGGCGGCGGTTCGCCAGCGTCCAGACTTCATAATCGTGGGCGAGGTCCGAGGTGAAGAAGCTTACACGCTGTTCCAAGCTATGGCCACAGGGCATTTGGGCATGAGCACTATTCACGCTGAGTCAGTGGAATCAGTTATGAACCGGCTCGAGTCAGAGCCCATGAGAATTCCCAAGGCTCTGCTGGCCATGATAGACGTTGTAACCATTCAGGTGAGGACGGAGATCGACGGAAAACCCACCAGACGAACGGCTGTGGTGACCGAGGTCGCGTCTTACGACCCCAAGAAGAAGGAGCTGTTCACTGATAACGTCTTCACCTGGAACCCACGCGATGACTTCTTCGAGTACGGTGGCAAGAGCCGCATGCTCGAAAAGCATATGGAGAAGACCGGGCTGAGTGAGCGAGAAATCCGCAAGGAGTTGCTTAGAAGGAGGGTGGTGTTGGAGTGGATGGCGAAGAATAACATACGGGGGTACACGGAGGTAGCCAACGTCATCCGAGAGTACTATTCCAACCCCGAGAGGATATATCGAAGGGCCAGGATGAGTGGCGGATGAGCTTTTCTAGCTTGAAGAAATCCTTGACTCAAGCGTGGCAACGGGTTATCGGCACAATTCGCTCCACAACCTCCACAGTTTTCAACAATCCACGGCGGGTGAACGATGATGGGCAGCCGAAGAGGCGCCCTCAGCTCTTAGCGTATCGCCTGCTCGGAGACAGGACAAATCGCTTTCTTCCCCTCTTCAAGGATTTGGACGTTGGTTTGCGCAGGTCAGGTATGCTGACAAGCTTCAAGCCGTATATTAGCCTCACCCTGCTCGCGAGTCTAGTGGCTACTGTTATCGTGGCGACTCTTGTCCCTCCTGTGATGTATCTTGTCCTCAGAACTCCGCTTTTTCCATCCGTCCTCTTTGGCGTTGGCGGCGGCTTATTGGCGGGCGCTATGACAGTCGTTGCCTTCTACATGTACCCTGTCTACAGGGCCGACAACATACGGAGAAACTTGGACGACACCATGGCTTTTGCGGCAGGTTACTTAGCGATTCTGGCGGGCGCCGGAGTGCCGCTTGACAGCATGTTTCGCTCCCTTTCCAAGATCCCTCAGAAGCTCGCTGTCATAGACGAGTCGAGGATGATAGTGCGGGACGTGGAGCTCTTCGGAGCAGACATAATAACCGCCATGGAAAATGCTTCGAAGCGCACGGCATCAGAGAAGTTCAAGGAGCTGCTCGAAGGATTTATAGCCACAGTCCAGTCCGGTGGTGATTTGATGTCTTATCTGCTGCACAGGTCACGACAGAACATGAAGTTCAGGCGCATCGCGTTGCGGAAGTTCTCAGACACGTTGGGGATGCTATCAGAAGTCTACGTGACCCTGCTCGTCGCCGGCCCGCTCATCTTCGTAGTAATGCTGTCTGTCATGGCTATGCTAGGCGGTGCTGGGCTTGGATTGATGAACCCTGTTCTCTTGTTGATGCTGCTAACTTACATCGGCATACCCGTTGGTTCAGTAATCTTTCTCATAGTCCTCGATGCACTCACGCCTAGGTGGTGAAAGAATGCCCAAAGTCGAGGTGAAAGAAAAGAAGATTGCGTGGGCTGTCTCTGCCACGGTAGGCGTTGCCACAATCGTAACCGCCGTCTTGACATTTGGAGAGAACCCGCTTTTCCACGACTACATTTTCCTCGCTGCAGTCGTCACAGCGTTTCCGCCCGCTGTGTTGGACTACGTGGATTATCGATGGAAGAAGTCGATAGACGAGCGTCTTCCCGATTTGTTCAGGGGCATTGTCCAAGCCCAGCAGACCGGGATGACTCTGCCTCAGGCTTTGGAAGAGGCGTCGAAACGCAATTACGGGCATCTAACTGCGGAGCTGAAGAAGATGGTGAATCAAATGTCGTGGGGCATGTCCTTCGAGGAAGCCCTCCAAGAATTCGGCAGACGCGTCGACACTCCACTGGTGCAGAGAACAGTGCCTCTCATCATTGAGGCCAGCCACTCGGGAGGACACGTTGAGAAGGTCTTTGCTCCCATGGGCAAATTCATCCAGACGACGCTCTTGATGGAAAAGGAGCGAACAGCGCAGACGCGGCCTTACGTCGCAATCATATACATCGCTTTCTTCGTCTTCGTCTTCACCATAATCCTGTTGTTCAAAACCTTCTTCGTGGATATGGCCAGTCCTCCGGTGATAGGATTGTCCGCCCTCACTTCCGACGAGGCTTGGAGAATGTTCTTCCACATGAGCGTCATACAAGCCTTCTTCGGCGGGCTCGTCGCAGGAAAGATGGGAGAAGGCACGATGAGCGCGGGCTTGAAGCACAGCATAATTCTAATGATCAGCGGGTACACCACTCTGAAGCTGGTGACATGGTGAAAGCGAAGAGGAGCTTCCTTAGGAATAGGCGAGGGGTTACACCCGTTATGAGCAACGTGCTCCTTGTCGTGGTTGCCGTGGCAGCCATGTCACTTGCGGCTTCGGCGACGTACATAATAACGAACAACATGCGCCAGATCATGGGTGAACGAGTCATCGCTGAAGATGTGTGGTTCACGTCGAGTGGGATTATGGTTTATCTCCGTAACACCGGAAAAGTGGCGGTCGAAGTGTCGTCGGTGTACGTCAACTTCACCAACCAGCCCTTCGCCCCTCTCACCCTGGAAGTCGGAGAGCATGGGTGGTTAAACGTCACTTTCAGCTGGGAGACAGATGCGCTGTATAACTTGAACGTGGTGACGAGTCGAGGAACGAAAGTTGTTGACTACTACCAAGCGCCTCCGTAGATTTGGACGCAACAAGAAGGGCGTCAGCAACGTCATAGTCATGGTGCTGAGTCTCGTCATCCTAGTAATCATCACCTCAAACGTCATCTTGTGGAGCTACCAGATGAACCAGCTCGATTGGGAGAGGATACAGGAGAACGTGGAAGTCAAGCAAGTTACAAGGGTCCGCAGTTCAGCCTGGTCACCTGCCGAAAACGAGTACCTACTGCGATCGGGCAGCCTTGTAAACGGTACGTATCACTGTACGACGGCTGTCGACGAGCTGTATGAAACGTTTCGAGAAGCAAACCAGGCAACTCTCCATGCAGACGGTCTTGGACACTACGCTGAATGGGGTAACGCTGTCCCTTCGGGCGTCGCTCATTGGGACTGTTGCGATGAGAACCCGCCGGACGACGACGGTACTTACGTTCAAACAACGAGCTCGAGCTGGCAGCAGGAAGCTTACAACCTGAAAGATCCTGGCAATTACGGCGGTATCGTCTGGGTAAGAGTCTATATGAGGGCCAAGATCAGCAGCGTTGGGGTGTCCCAGTACATCAGGACGCTAATTCGAACATACGATACGGACTTTGTTTCTGGCGACATCGCTCTGACGTCTTCCTATCAAGACCTGTACACACAATACGCTGTTAACCCCTTCACAGGAGCGCCGTGGACGTGGGATGAGGTCACGTCATTGCAGGCAGGGGCTTCAGGCAGAAGCTTCGGCAACCAGCACACGCGGCTAACGGCGGTGTGGGCCGTCGTTAACTACAACGGTCAGAGTGTCGAGATTGACGGAACCTTCGTCATGGACTTATCTGTCTATCCCTTGGACCACGTTAAAGGGGCGGAGGTGCAGCTGAGGTATCGGGCGAACGATGTCGGCGAGAAATGGTATTTGAAGGCGTTGAATTGGACTTCTGGAAGCTACAGCGACAGCGGCTTCAACTCAACAATGGGACACATGCCTACAACTGGATGGGACTACTACGCAGTGAGCATGAGCGACCAGTGGCGAAACTATGTGAGGGCAGACGGCGTAGTCAGCATAAAGCTTGTCGACTCTGGTACTGACAGTAACCAGACGACCATAGATATAGACTTTCTAGCCGTTAGAGTGTTAGTCGAGGGCACACGGTTCTCCCTCAGCAATCAAGGGGCGTCAACGTGTCACATAGTTTCAATCTGGGTCACCAACAATTCCCTTCACGAAAGGTTCGAGGCTGACGTTCATGTTAACTCGGGGGAGTCCCTGAACTACACGCGGGTCGACATAAAGCTACCGTCGAGCCCGTTTATCGTGAAAGTCGTGACTGAGCGCGGCAACATCGCCGTGTATTCGCAGAACTGGGACAGCTAAGCTTCTTTTTTGATGCATCTGGTCTCTAAGGCCTTTATGGCCTCTTTCGGGTTCTTCGCCTCTATCAACACGATGTTGTAGAGTTTCGCCATCTTCCTCCCGTTTTCAGACATCTTCGGAAGAGCGATCAGACAAGCTTTGTCGGGCGCCACGTCGTATATCTTCGCGAACATCGCGATGACTGGCTGTTCAGAGATGGCGTCCTCGGTGGAGGTGGCCAGATCTATGACTGTCACGCCCCTGTCTGCGCCCTTCTTGAAAGCCGTGATGTCGAACATGTGGCTCGCGCCTGACTTTCCTCGCAGAAACCCGGGAATCTCAATCTCGAAGCCGTGGTCTTCCAGGAACTCTTTTATTGGAGCAACGAGAATCCAGCCGAGAGAAGCTTCCCGCCTAGCTTCGTCGCCGAGGGTGTAAGAGTGGGCGTCCTTGTATACCGCGTCTTCGAACGTGAATTGCTGTTTGCAGTCACGGCAGAAGTGTGACGGTACGGGAATGTCGAAGCTCTTCTTGCAGTCGTGGCACGTGCACCATATCCCTGCTTTCCTATAATCGACGTCGGGCTTGACCAGTTCTTTGCTGCACCTTGGGCACACGAGCTTCTCTCCTCGTCTGAAACGGTCTTCCACGTCAATGTAGCCACACTGCAAATGCTCCACCAACGCGCTTTTTTCCACGTTGAAGGATTTGCAGTGGGGACAATTGTAGCGCATGGCTATCTTGGGTGAACCGCACCGGAAACAGCAGAGCAGCTTGTCATACAGTTCTCTTCGCAAAATCCCCGCTTTGCTCAGCCTCTCTAGGAATCCTTCGACTTTCGCCGGGTTGCCTAGAATCGCTTCGACAAGGGGATACCTGTAACCCTTGTTAGGGTCGAAGACAGGATCCAGCCTCGCGATTTCTCCGCTCAAGAACTTGCTCACAAACACTTGGACCAGATGGTCCTTGTAAACTTCCTCTCGTTCCACCTTAGCTGATTTGGACATTAATCCCTACCTGGTCTGTCTTCCAGTTTTCGTTGATTTAGATTCCCAGCTACTGTTCTTAAGCGTTTCCAGCAGAAATCTCATCTTTTCCGACACGTGTATATCGATGCAAAGGCTTTTAAAACACAGTCGGGATTTCTCAAGTGGACTCTGTGCTAGAGGAGGAGCAGGTGTCAACCAATAAACATATAGTCCGTTGCCCAAA
This sequence comes from uncultured Candidatus Bathyarchaeia archaeon, assembly GCA_964395545.1. Lineage (GTDB taxonomy): Archaea > Thermoproteota > Bathyarchaeia > Bathyarchaeales > SOJC01 > CAYGVX01. The sequence goes on from CAYNAW010000002.1 coordinate 50,759, forward strand.
GTGCGGGTTCACCTTTGACATCAGTTATGGGCGAGCCTTCGCGTGCTCGGGATGCCCATCCCTCGTTCAATGCAGCAACGTAAAGTGCCCGAAATGTAAGCACGAGTTCCCGATGCCTCAAAGCGTCTAGGCAGTAGAGCCATTCTTCTCCACTCAACTCAACCGCGTCAACAGCCTTAAGATTCCCCGTCGATTTAAGATTTCAGAATCGCGAATCCACCTCACAGCACTCCATCACCAACGCCCAATGTGTGGCTATTTCCGAGGACGCATGCACATTTGGACCAGCACGCGCGTTTACATGGGAGTCTTTCAATGATGCACAGCAAATATAAACAAGATATAAACAATAAGGAGATAGACGAGCCACAAGGTTTCTACTATGATGAATGCCCGACTCAAAGATCGAGCCCACCTCAACTTTGTTCCATGAATATAAGCGTAACTGCTTGCAAAATAGACCACTAGAACAGCGAGAACGTGCACGAGTTCGACGCCGTAACGTGATACGAACCATCCGATGGCTGGACTCACGAAACCGAAGGAGACCAGCAAGCACAAAAATGCAAGTGCCAGCAAGAGAACAATTCTGCGGTTCTCCCCATCTTCGCGCTGCCCAGCTTCTGCGCGCGCGCTGACTATCAGCAGATAATTGTTCATTAATGGGTATCTCGAGCTCAAAGGTCATTATGCTCCTTTGTAGTGGTTGCGTTAATATGCGTTTAGGCGCGTGCGCCTGCAATCAGCCGTCCGTCTTGTGCGCCACGAGTATCCCGACGACCACCGCAATGCCGAATAGCCATGCTTGCCCCGGTGCGTGTGCGCATCTACTCAGAGCTATGATTATACGAATCTAGGCATAGTGGTACTTGTGCCGGTTGTCGTTGCAGTCACAGTGGCTGTCGGCGTCCTAAGGAAATCCCGAAGACCTGCTTGAACACCCGTGTCCAGCAAGTTTTAAGTGTCGCACGCTGTTCATCTATTGCCAATACCGTGGTGATTGAGTGAAAAAGGTTGAGAGCTGGGTTTTCCAGCCCGAATTCGAGAAAATGTCCCGAGGTAGGCTTGTCGAGCTGCAGGAAGAACGGCTGAAGAAGATCGTGAGACACTGTTACGATAGGATTCCTGTTTACAAGGAGAAGTTTGGGGATGCTGGAATCAGCCCCGAGGACGTACGGACTCTGGATGACCTTGCAAAGGTTCCGTTCACGACGAAGGATGACCTGAGGAAGGCGTATCCATATGGAATGTTGGGCGTGGAAATGGGCAGTGTCTTGGAACTCCATGCGAGTTCTGGAACCACGGGACATCCTACGACGTGTGCCTACACCGAGAAGGATTTGGAGGTGTGGTCAACGGCGATGGCGAGAATCTATGCCTCTGCCGGAACCACGAAAGGCGACGTGGTGCAGAACGCCTACGGATACGGCTTGTTCACTGGCGGACTGGGCTTCCACTATGGCGCCTTAGAAATAGGCGCAGCAGTTTTACCCATCGCCTCAGGCAACACTGAACGCCAGGTCAAGCTGGCAAAGGAATACGGCACAACCGTCCTCGCGTGCACACCGAGCTACGCCGCCTACTTAGGCGAATTCGCCAAGGAGAAAATGGGAATAGACCCTGTGAAAGAGCTTAAATGGAAGAGCGGGCTATTCGGCGCCGAAGCATGGTCCGAAGAGCTTCGGCAGCGCATCCAGGAACTCTTGGGACTCGAAGCCTTCGACGTGTACGGCTTGTCCGAAGTCATCGGTCCAGGAGTCTCTGTGGAGTGCCAAGAGCATCAGGGACTTCATATTTACGAGGACTTCTTCATACCCGAGATCGTCAATCCGGCTACAGGAGAAAGACTGGGTGACGGGGAAACGGGCGAGCTCGTGTTGACCACGTTGACCCGAGAGGCGACGCCTGTGCTGCGTTTCAGGACGGGCGACGTGACATCCCTCACCGTTGAAGAATGCCCGTGCGGCAGGACTTCTCGCAGGATGAGCAGGATTGTGGGCAGAGCCGACGACATGTTCAAAGTCAGGGGCGTGAAGATTTGGCCCAGCACTATCGAGCATGCTCTACTCCTCGTGGACGGGGCGTCTCAGAACTACATGATAATCCTCGAGAGGCCTGATCAATTGGACACTATACGGCTTCAAGTGGAGCCTCAGAAAGAGCTCTTCGAACAAGTGGGCGGAGACCTAGACAAGCTGGGCGGTTTGAGCCGCAAAATCGTCGAGTCCATCCGAGGCGTGACGGGCATCAACGTAGACGTAACCCTGATGCCATACAACGGCCTGCCACGGTTCGAGGGAAAAGCCCAAAGAGTCAAGGACATGCGCGGCGCGGGAATCTTCTAACATCATGCTATCCAAACACTAATAACTCAGTTATTCCAAGCAAATACTCTTCATCCAATTGGAGGAATATTAGTGGAAGTCAAGAGAATTGCAGTGTTGGGCGCTGGATTGATGGGTCATGGAATCTGTCAAGTCGCCGCACACAACGGCTTTGACGTGTGGCTCCGAGACGTTGAACAGCGTTTCGTCGACAACGGCATGGACATGATAAGAGCCAGCCTTGCCAAGTTCGAAAGCAAAGGCCAGCTAACCCGTGACCAAGTAAACGAAATCCTTGATCGAATACACCCGACTCTGAGCGTAGAAGAGGCTGTGAAGAAAGCGGACTTAATAATTGAAGCAGTTCCGGAGAGACTGGACATCAAGACGCCGGTTTTTCAAGAAACCGACAAGCATGCACCTGTTTATGCCATCATCGCCTCGAACACGAGCTCGATTAGCATCACGCAGCTCGGCTCAGCGACGAAGAGGCCCGAACGAGTCTGCGGCATGCACTTCTTCAACCCGCCGCAGCTGATGCGCCTCGTCGAAGTGGTTAAGGGCGCCAAGACTTCAAACGAGACCGTTCAAACTGTGCTAGACGCGGCGCATAAGATGGGCAAGGAGACAGTGCTCGTGAAGAAAGACTGCCCCGGTTTCATCGTGAACCGCGTTCTCGTCCCCGCATTGAACGAGGCAGTCGCTCTCCTCTGGGAAGGCGTGGCGGACAGGGATGACATTGACAAGGCGATCAAACTAGGGCTGAATTGGCCGATGGGACCGTTGATGCTGTTGGACTACATAGGCGCCGACACGACACTCTCAATCGCCGAGGTGCTCGAAGAGGGAATCGACCCTAAATTTCACCCGCACGTGGGGTTGAAGCAGATGACGCGTGCCAACCTGCTTGGACGCAAGACGGGCCGAGGCTTCTACGACTGGACGGAGAAGAAGTAGGAGGGATACGTGTGAGTTACCAGTTCATCATCTACGAAAAGAGTGACGGAGTAGCCACGATAACGCTGAACCGACCCGACGTTAGGAACGCGTGGAGTCCAGAGCTAGCTCAAGAATTCCTCGCAGCCATGGAAGATGCGCAGAAGGACGAAAACGTGAAGGCAGTCATCATAACAGGCGCTGGAGAGAAAGCCTTCTCAGCAGGTGCGGACATTAAAGCCATGAAGGGCATGACCGCGCTGAAAGCCCGCGAGCTGTCAAACATGGGCTACCGCGTCTGCAGCGCCATAGAGCGCCATGAGAAACCCGTCATCGTTGCCATCAACGGCTACGCACTAGGCGGGGGCATGGAGGTCTCGATGGCGTGTGACTTCCGCATCGCCAGCGACCAAGCACGGATGGGACAGACTGAAATCAACATTGGCCTCATTCCCGGCTGGGGTGGAACCCAGCGGCTGACACGACTCGTGGGCAAAGCGAAGGCAAAAGAGCTCGTGTACACGGGGAAGATAATAGACGCTAACACCGCTCTTCAATTGGGCTTGGTGAACATGGTGGTGCCCGCGGCCGAACTGATGAATGTGGCCAAACAGTTTGCTCAGGAGCTGGCTAGCAAGGCGCCCGTGGCCCTGAAGGTGGCGAAGGCGCTGATCGAGAAAGGCGCAGACGTGGATTTGGAGTCGGCGCTGGCTCTGGAACGCGAGGGCTTCGGCGTAGTTGCCTCGAGCGAGGACCTGCAGGAAGGCGTCTCAGCCTTCACCGAGAAAAGAAAACCCGCGTGGAAAGGCAAATAGATGATTCAGAGTACCAGTCGCTTAGAAAACGCGCGCGCACTCGGACTCAAGAGCAAACTTGTTGGTGAATAGGCTTTGGATTTTGAGTTGACGAGCGAGCAGAAGATGATCGTCCAGGCAGCTTCTGAAGTAGCGAAAGACTTTGGCGTGGATTATTGGCGGGAGAAGGACAAGAACCACGTGTTTCCCGAAGAATTCTGGAAAGCTCTGGTCGAGGCTGGCTTCGTAGGCACAGTCGTCCCCGAAAAGTATGGGGGCGGCGGGATGGGAATATCCGAGATGATCCTAGCCATGGAAACGTTGACCTCTGAGAGCTGCGGGCTGGCGGGAACCTGGTTCTTATGCTTGACCTCTGTCTTCGGCGGCTTATCGCTGACCAAGCATGGTAGCGAAGCTCAGAAGGAGAAATACCTGCCCCAGATCGCGACGGGCACTGAGTTTTGTCTGGCTTTGACCGAGCCTGACGCGGGAACGAACACGCTGAACACGCAGACTGTAGCTGCGAAGGATGGAGATGGCTACGTGGTTAACGGGCGCAAGACTTTCATCTCGGGCGCCGACCGAGCCAAAGGCATGGTTCTGGTGACGCGGACGACTCCCATCGACAAAGCTCCGAAGAGAACGTTGGGCTTAAGCCTCTTCCTCGTCGACCTGCCCAACGCCGCCATCGAAGTCACTCCCATTGAGAAGCATGGAATTCACTACTCGAAAACCTGCGACGTCTTCATCAGCGACCTCAAGCTTTCGAAAGAAGACCTGCTGGGCGAAGAGGACAGAGGCTGGTACCTCATCCTGGACACTCTGAATCCCGAACGAATGTCTTTCTCTGCAGCCTCTTGCGGACTCGGTCTCCTAGCCATCAAGACTGCCGTGGAGTACGCGAAACAGAGGAATGTCTTCGGGGCTCCGATAGGCGCGTATCAGGCGCTCCAGTTTCCCCTCGCCGAGGCGAAGGCGAAGATAGAAGCGGCAAGACTACTCAACTACAAGGCGGCTTGCCTCTATGACCGGGGACAGCCATGTGGAGCTGAGGCCAACATGGCCAAGGTCGCTGCCGTAGAAGCTGGCACACAGGCGGTCTATCATGCTATGCAGACACTCGGAGGCTATGGCTATGCTGTGGACTACGATGTGGAGCGTTGGTGGAGGGAGGTGAATTTGATCAGACTGGCGCCGGTGACCCATCAGATGGCGTTGGCATTCATTGGAGAGCATGTTCTGGGTCTGCCTAAATCCTACTGAAGCCGCGCGGACGTTTCTGGAAAGTAATCATCTGTACTAAGATCCGACCTGGTCAGCGACTCGCCAAAGGGTGTAACAAACACGATGCCCGTGCAGTGTGTCGAAGCACGTCGGAGCCTGCGTCTATAGACAGCTTTGATGAATCTCTCCATAATCCTCCAGAAGAGTTTATATGCAGAGGCAATCGGAATATTGCAGCTAGGGAAGAGAATATGTCAAAAGAAGACAAAACGTTGGAAGAGCTAAGGAAGATACGTGAGCTGTTGACACCAGCACCGGCTCCGCCGCCGCCCAAAGGGACGTGGAAAGAGTTCATGGACTTCATTTCCAAGTACAAAGTCATGGGGCTTGCTGTCGCTTTCATCATGGGTGTATACCTCGGCGCACTTGTA
>CAYNAW010000003.1:0-51741 GCA_964395545.1 uncultured Candidatus Bathyarchaeia archaeon
ACAGCTACCTATCATTTCTTGTGAGAAACAGCGGACCGCAGAGCTTTCCATTCTGACAGATGTGATTTCAATCGGGTTTTGCCAGAGAACAGTTCCGTAAGGAAGAGTTTGTCCATTATAAAAGAAGACAACCTTGTACAGATTGCCAAGCGGGTACCGATGGTACAGTGCGGACACTCCCACGTATGGACGTCCACCCCACACCCAACTGCCATCCAGGTAGGAAATATCGCCTTCTATCGACCAAGCTGTATCAACATGACACCATTTCTGATCTTTGAAAAACCGGGGGTCTTCTAGCTTAACAGACCAGTGGGGGTCAGCAATGCTCTCGGAGCTCACAACTCCAAACTGGAAATACTGAACGTGGCATCCGAAAGGAAACGGCATGTTTCTGACGTTGCCTGCGTAGAATTTCCTTATGATGTTCTCGCAGTCGGGCAAGCTGGCCACGTTGACTGATGTTAGTGTGGAATTGTGTTCGGAGGCGTGGACTGAGTAGTGAATCCAGCCGCCGGAATCCCACCTCGCACTCACGGTCACCGGTGTTTCGGGGGCCATTCCCACGATCTGCCACGTGTATGCATAAACCAGCCGTTCGGTGGGCATGTGCAAAGGCAAGCTGTCCTCTCTTGTCTGATGTAGGCCAACATCGATGAACATGTTGCCTGTTGCGTCAAGTACCAGAATCGTGTAGAATCCATAGTCTATGTGGAGGTATTGGCTGTCTTGGGCTTGGACAAACATACCTCCTCCGAGCCAACTGGAAGGAGGAAAATAATGTGGGTCTGTGGAAGGAAAGCTAACCGTGACGGCCGTGGCAATCACGCCGCGAGTTATGTTGTCCAGGTTGGGGGTGTTGACGTGAAAGCCCGCCACATACGGTTGATTCGAGTTCAACTCGACGATGTGGTTTGTCTCAGCAGGCGCTAGTTCAAAAGTGTTGGCAGACTTCACGCCTGGAACTGCACTCAATGATGTCACAATCAATAAGGCTATGAGGGGAACTATGCGGTCTTCGCACAAGAGCAGCTTACCACCCCTATTTTTGGTTTTTGTTATCGTAAGATAAAAGAGCTTCTACAGCTCTATTTACTTCAGTTTCGGAAGTGGTCTTTCATGGTAGCTGAGTGCCCCAAGTGTGGAGCAGCAATCCCACATGATTCGGTGTACTGTCCCTATTGCGGGCACGGAATACAGCCTTCAGCCAGGTCGTTTCAGGTGTCACTTGCCGGAGCCTTAATGGTTACCTTCGCAATAGCTTCTTTGGTCCTCTTTGTCCTTTCGTTTCGTGCTCTGCTCAACATCTACAGCTGGTATCCCGCCAGTGTAGCACAGGTTTGGTTTGTTTATGACCATATGCTTACGACCGTCTCGTTTGCTGGGCTCATATTCGGATTGAGCGCGGCTGTACTCATATTGAGCCGAAGAAGTTTCAGCTGGGCTATGGCCTTTTCAATATTCGGGGCAATTGCAGGCGGCAGCTCTTGGGTTATCTCAATGCTTATTCCGCACACTAACATAGCTTATTCCACCGTATACTATTTCGTGCCTCTCTTTGCAACTTCATTTATTGGAACTCTGCTTGTCTCTCGCAGAAAAGTCGAGTTCGACAGCACACGTTCAGGGTAATGAAGACGTGTATGGTAGGCAACTGACACTCATTCAAGAGTAGGTTCGCGCTTGTCCCCTTCTCGCTATTTTTTGGTGGGTTCTACCACGTCTTTGATGTCCGTGGCCTTCTTGTCCAAGGAGATGAGGTCTCCTATGGCTTTGATAATGGATACAGGTAATAGAACCTCCACTGATCCCAGAAATGGTTTCTTGTATCCAAGTTCTTTCGTCGTCTCTTCTGTCAGTCTCACATGTAGATGGGTGATTCGCCATGTGGGTAGCAGTTCTACCTCGACGCCAGTAACGTTGCCGATCAATCGGGCGTCATCACTGACTACGTTCTTTTCAAGGAGCTGGTTCACATTCACCGCTGTTCTTCACCTCCCAATTCCGTTTTGACTTTGATGACGTGGACAATATCACTACGAGTAACAATTCCCACAAGCTTTTCATCCTCTTGAACTGGAAGTCGTCCAACGTCATATCTCGCCATTTTCATCAGGGCTTCTACCGCGGTTTCATCGGGGCTTGCGCATTTCAGCTTCTCATAAGGTGTCATTGCCTGACTTATTTTGGTTTCTCGCCATTTTTCCTTAGGAATCTTCCTTATGTCTTGAAGTGTAACCAGCCCAAGCAATTTAGAGTCCTTTTCAACTGGAAATCCGCCATGCTTATACTGTGAAAAGTGGGTTCCCACAACGTCTCCGACTAGGGCGTCGGGATTAACCGTATGAACTTCACGGGTCATTATATCGCGGATAAGGACGCCTGCCAAAGCCTCACTCATAATAGTCTGTCGATAGCTTGACTCAGCCCCATTCTTCAAAAACCATCCTATCAGTATCAACCACAAGCCTCCGATGAACACTCCCAAAATGACAACAAAGAAACCCCAGAAAATCAGTATATAAGAAAACAAAACACCAACCCTAGTCGCGATCCTAGTTGCATATGTTCGATCTTTCTTCCAACGCCAAATTCCCGCCCTAAGAACTCTTCCACCGTCGAGCGGAAAGGCGGGTAACAGATTGAAGCCGCCTAATAGCACATTAATATAAGCTCCATATTCTAAGGGTGCAATCACCACAACGTTGGCCCCAAAAAAACCAACAGCATACTGTAGCGACCATAAGATCAAAGCAAGGAGAAAGCTTGTAAGAGGTCCAACTAACGCAATCCTAAATTCAAGACCCGGCTCATTCGGTTCTTCCTCGATTTCGGATACGCCGCCAAAAATGAAGAGGACGATACGTTTCACTGGCAAGCCGTTTTTCTTAGCTACATACGAATGAGCTAATTCATGAACTAGAACGGACACAAAAAGCACAATTGCTGCAATGGCGCCTATTAACCAATAAGCCTCTGAAGAAAGCCCTGGATATTCTGAAGGCAGATAGCCTATTGCCAGAGTCCAAGTAATAAGCAATACGGCGAGAATCAGCGTATAATGCAGCTTCACTGGAACACCTAACAGCCTGCCGATTCCTAAAGACAAAACACCTTACCCCTGAGACTGCCATTGCTTGTTTCATTATTGTGTGCATTTTGATTTAATAAGACTTGAGGAATTTCCACGAGCAAAGCCACGATAGTGTTTTCTTGACAGATGTGAAATTCTGGAGGCGAAGCGGAATGACAAAGCGAGGGCAAGAGCAGAAGGCTCGTTTTCTCCTTTTGTTTGTTTTTCTGTTCTCTCGGCATATTTGTTTATCATGAAAATCGTCGTTAGCGCCACTATCGCTCCCAAGAACAATGACGCCGATATCCCAAATTCATTATTCATCTCGGGCATTCTATCAAGAAGTGTCCAGAAACTCCTGAAAACGAGGACAGATGCAAAAAGCAGAAGAAATTCCCAGAAGATGATCTTGAACATTCTCATTCCCAGACCTCTGAAAAAGGAGCTTCGCTTGCTTCGGATATAAGATTTCCTAGCCCGTTGTATCTAATATGCCGTGCTAAATCCTCTTTGCACTCGTACCTATTTACGCGCGCAAAACTGATGCTGCACTATCCTCGATGAAGTGTAAGCCCTTCTGAAGACATCCTCTCGAGAGCTAGAGATATGGTGTCTAACACATCTTGGAGTCACAGTTCCGTTAGAGGAAAATGTGTTCGACGTAAATAGTTCCTGATGTAGTCTTGGTCGTACTCGAATTCCTTGCTTCTGAGAACCTGTCTTTCCAGTCTGTCTAAGGCTACGCGAAAGGTCGGCTGCACCCCCCATCCTTCACTGGAGCTGTAGAAAGAACCCTTCCTGGTTCGCAGTTGGAGGCGGCAATGAATAAGTTGTCTGGCTGAGTAGTTTGTGCCATGAGTCTTCATGTAGATGAACAGCGTGCCAGCCTCTAGCGTTCCTTCGTATCTTCGTGCGAAAGAGTCAAAATCGCCCAATATGGAACCTTGCTGGCTTTCATCTATGTCCAAGTCCTTGACGGAAAACTGCACTGCGAGTCTTCGGTCTCGCATTTCTATTTGGGCTATTGGTTCGAGAAAGTCCAGCTTTGTTATTATCCCCACAGGTCTTCGTCTTCTGACAATCACCAACGAAGATATGTCGAATTTTTGCATTTCGTGCAGTGCATTCCTCAGTGTTGCTTCAGGCAATACAGTTATGACAGGTTTTGTCATTATGCCCTTTGCTGGAACGTTTAGTAGACGAACCTTTTCGCCAGCTCTCTCGCCAGGTTTTTGGCGTTGCTTTGGTTGGAAAACATGTTCAATGATATCGTGAATGCTAACAATTCCGACGAGTCTTCCGTTGCTGACTACTGGAATGTGAGAAATGTCCTGCTCTCTGAAGAGGTTGAGCACCACTCCCACAGATTCATTTTCCTCAACAACAACGGGTTCCTTACTCATGATTTCCTCAACTCTGCTGTTCCCCCATTTTCCCATAACAGCCTCGCGAATCACGTCTTCGTCCGTGACAAATCCGAGTATCTTCTCGCTGCTGAAAACTGGAAGTTGCCTAACGCCACTCTCTATCATCAGCTTCGCGGCCCGGCTAAGAGAATCCTGTAACGCGACTTTGGGCGCTGAGCGCATCAGAGTCTTGACTTTGGTTACGGAAGGATCAAGCCTAGATCTGACTATCCATCTTCTGGCGATTACACCCTTATATTTGCCTCTGTCATCCCAAACGGCTAGAACCAGTGGCATCTCTTTTTTGAGGAGGGAAAGGCAACGGGAAAGTGTATCACTCTCGAGAACACTTGCGAAATTTCTTGAAAAGGCGCTTTCAACCTGTGCGGTCATCACGAACTCCATCCTGGTATATCTATTCTCAAAGCGCTCAGGGTCCTTAAATAACTACTTTCCCGATCGCCCTATCAGAACTAAATGATGTATAATGACTTTGCTGCTTCCCTTTCTAGACCTTCTGTGGCAACTTGGTCTAGAGCAGATTTTCGGCTTCCTGGTGGGGCAATAGAGATTGAATTGCCACGTTCAAGACGTTCGGGGATCTTTGTGCGATCTATCTCCTTGGCCTCGATTACCTCCACGCTTTTTTCCTCGTCATTTTTCAAAAGAGACAGATGAACAAGTCGCGTTTCCTTATTGCTTTCATCAGTCATTTTCCACATGATATCCTTAGACATGAGTGCTCCCACAGATAAATAAACATCGTCATTTACTTATAAATATTATTATTTGACAATACTTATATTAGGGAGCATATTTATAAATCAACTCTTCGTCTTAGCGGTGAGACACAGGTCTCTCTGGTTTGACAATCCACTCAATCAACATGGAGGATCATAGAGTTGGCTCAGGAAAATGCTTGGCATGCAGAAAGAGTCGAACAAGTACTCAAAAGACTCGAGACAAGTGAAAGAGGACTAACAAGCGCCGAAGCAGAGAAGAGACTGAGAGAGCACGGGACGAACGAACTAGAAGAAGAAAAACGAGCAACCAAATTAGCTTTGCTTGCCCACCAACTCAAGAACCCTCTGGTCGGTGTACTCGTCGCCGCTGCCTTGATTTCCTTTCTTGCTGGAAAAATGATCGATACCGTAGTTGTGATTGTCGTTATCGTCTTCAACACATCAATTGGTTTCATCCAAGAGCACAAGGCAGAAACCGCTCTTCAAGCTTTAAAATCAATGGCAGCACCCGAAGCCGAAGTGATTCGTGATTGTCCTGAAACTGGTGGCTGCATCGAAATGCGTGTCAAGGCCCAGGAAATCGTCCCCGGGGACATAGTGCTTCTGGATTCAGGAGACAAAGTTCCTGCAGATACTCGCGTTCTTGAGGCGATAAACCTCGAAATCGACGAGTCCATGTTGACTGGTGAATCGACACCGGTGAGAAAAGCGACCGAGCCTTTAGAAGAGGAGTTGCCTGTGGCCGATAGAGCGAACATGGTCTTCTCGGGCACAATAGTAACCCAAGGAAGAGGGAAAGCAGTCGTAGTCTCCACAGGAATGAAGACAGAGATAGGAAAAATCGCCAAGTTGATAAAAGAGACTAAAAGAGCTGAGACTCCCATTCAAAAGCGAACAGTGGACTTGAGCAGGAAACTTGGGCTCTTCGCGTTGTTTGCAAGCGGTTTAGTCCTTGTACTAAGCGTCCTCCGAGGATTCGAATTTTACGAAGTGTTTCTCTTCGCTTTGGCATCTGCAGTCTCGGCCATCCCGGAGGGGCTGCCCGCAGTTATGACGATCACGTTGGCTGTTGGAGTCAACAGGATGGCTAAGCGCAATGCCATAATCCGGAAGCTGCAGGCAGTTGACACTTTGGGCTCAGCAACGGCGATTTGCACCGACAAGACTGGGACTCTCACTACAAACCAGATGACCGTACAGAAGATATTCGTGGACAACAGAACGGTCAATGTCACTGGTGCTGGCTATACGCCTGAAGGGCATTTTGAAGTAGAAGGTGACGCAGTAGATCCGGCGACCGATAACGCGCTCAACCTCTTGCTTCAAATTGCTGCCCTCTGCAACGACGCTAGGCTCAGGCGGCACGAAGTCAAGGAGGGGTTCCGATGGGAGATCTACGGTGACCCTACAGAAGGGGCATTGGTTGTTGTAGCGGAGAAGGCAAAACTCGTAAAGCATGAATTGGAAAAAAGGTTTCCACGAGTCGACGAGATTCCCTTCAACCCCAAGGAGCGATACATGGCTACGTTTCACAAGGCGTCAGATGGAGGCCTAAGCGTCTATGTTAAAGGCGCTCCTGAGACTCTCTTGGAATGGTGTTCAGAAATTCTGGAAGGCGGCAAGACGAAGAAGCTGACACAACAGAAGAGAGAGGAGATTTTCCGAGCCAGCACTCACATGGCCGGAGAGGCGCTCAGGGTGCTGGCAATGGCTTATCAGACAGTAGAAACAAAAGACATAGACAGTTTTAAGGAAAAACTGTTACATAGACGCGCCAAGCTGGTTCTTGTTGGTCTGGCGGGAATGATCGACCCGTCCAGACCAGAGGCGAAAACTTCAGTGCAACTATGCAAAAGGGCGGGAATCAAGGTCATCATGGCAACCGGAGATCACAAACTGACGGCAGAGGCTATCGCCAAAGAAGTTGGAATCCTTGAATCGAACTCGAAAGTCCTAACTGGACCGGATCTCGACAGTATTGATGATGACGAGTTAGACGCCGTGATAGAAGAAACAGCGGTCTTTGCCCGTGTATCTCCAACACATAAGCACCGAATTGTCGTATCTCTAAGGCGGAAAGGGCATATTGTGGCTATGACAGGCGATGGTGTCAACGATGCTCCCGCCCTAAAGGCCGCGGAAATCGGCGTTGCGATGGGAATCACGGGAACAGATGTCACAAAGGAAACTGCGGACATGGTGTTGGCCGATGACAATTTTGCCAGCATCGTAAACGCAGTCGAAGAAGGCCGTGTAGTGTTTGAAAATATACGAAAAGTTGTAAAATACTTGATTGCCACCAACACGGGAGAGATCATTACAATATTGACTGCACTCATTCTTCTGCCTGACGCTCCGCTCATTTTCACGCCAGTGCAAATATTGTGGGTTAATCTTGTAACCGATGGAATCCTCGATGTCACTCTGGCAATGGAGGCAAAAGAAGAAGATATCATGGATCAACCTCCCAGGAAACCTACTGCAAAGATAATAAATCGAGAAATTATGATGAACACCATCTATATTGGCACATTTATGATGCTTGGAACTCTCTGGGTTTTCACAAGGGAGTGGAACAACGGAGACATTGTCAGAGCGCAGACTCTAGGCTTCACCACTCTGGCCATGTTCCAAGTGTTCAACTCGCTCAACTGCAGATCAAGAACCAAGTCCATATTCAAGCTTGGCTTGTTTACAAACAGATATTTGTTGGGCGCCATTGCTGTGTCCGTTTCTTTGCAAGTGTTGGCAACGATCTTGCCTCCGCTTCAGATTGGCCTCGGCACTACTTCGCTTTCGATTTGGGACTGGATAACGATAATCGGTGTTTCAAGTTCAGTCTTCTTCGCTGACGAAATCAGAAAACTATTAAGAAGCAGGTTAAAGAGATGAGTGCCAAGAAATCGAAATATGAAGTTGAACCCATTTCCATCGAGGAAAAAAACGTGCTAATGGGAAAATACGGTGAACGGCTCTTGTATGAGGAGAGAGCCGACATCTATGGCTGTTGTATTAAACTCTCCACCGACACAAAGTATGTCAAGGAACGCTGGGAAGAGAACTTCTACCCGATGTCAGCGCATGTCAGATCTCATGGAAGAATGGTAGTCACCGAAGAAGATGATGAAGAACAGCGCGTATTCTACGACCAGCTTTCGAAAACTGCCTTTCTAATCAACGTCGACTATTATGGTTGGGTTAAATCAATAGCCCTCAGTATTGCCAGCGACATCCTTGAAGATAATCATGACATAGACTCAGTTCACGGCGCTTGCATAGACATTGATGGACAAGGAGTATGCCTAATAGCTCCCTCTGGAACAGGTAAAACAACCCACACCTACGGTCTTCTCAGGCTTCCCGGTGTTCGCGTTGTATCCGACGATTGGTTCTTCGTTCGCCTGAGTGCAGGCCAAGCTCTCGCATTCGGTTCTGAGAAAAATTTCTACATCCAAGCCGACATTGCCGACAACTGGGGCGAATACCAGAAACTGGTAGACAAAGCTGATTTTGACTCAAAGGGCAGAGCAGTCGTCAACGTCAGATGGGTTATTGGCAAAGGAAAAATCTTGCCTATGACCACATTGAAGAAAGCTATACTGCTGAAAAGGGAACCCGAGGACAAGGAAATCGTCAGCCGGCTGTCACCAGAAGAAGCAACCCGCTACATGGTAACTGTCGACTTCTCTAACCCCCACATGCTTGTGAAGGATGAACGAAAGATGAACTTGAGAAGACAATTCTTCAAAAAATTCTTTGCTCCTTTAGAAACCCATGCTGTTAATACCACAGCTCCAGTGCCTGAAGTTCATAAGGTCATTAAAGAAAACGTGTTAGGGTTATAAGACAAGTCACTTTGTGTGGGGATCTATGTGCGCAAAATCGGTGTGGTAACGGCTGGCGGCGATGCCCCTGGAATGAATTCTGCAATCCGCTCGATAGTGCGAACCGCAATATTCAACAAGATGGAAGTTGTGGGCGTCGAAAGAGGTTACGCGGGGCTTGTTGAAAGAAGGGTTCGCCCTTTGGATATCCGCTCCGTCAGTGGAATAATCAATCTTGGCGGAACAATACTCAGAACCACGCGATGTGAGGAAATGAAAACTGAAGGAGGGATTCAAAGAGCCAGTAGTACCTTGAGGACTCACAAAATCGATGGGCTAATCGTAATTGGAGGTGACGGCTCCTTCAGAGGAGCGAGCGAACTACACGATGCCAGCCAGATACCCGTTATAGGAGTACCTGCAACAATAGACAACGACGTCGCAGGCACAGACGTCACCATAGGCTTTGACACAGCCGTCAACACTGCCCTATTCACAATTGACCGAATTCGTGACACTGCTACTTCTCATGAGCGAGTGTTCGTGGTTGAGGTGATGGGACGAAAAAGAGGTTTTCTAGCTCTTGCTGTAGGATTCGCTGAAGGTGCCGAGTTCATACTTGTTCCAGAAATCAAATTCAACCTAGAATCCATCTGCAACAAACTCATGCAAGGACGAAAGAAAGGAAAAACCTCAGAAATAATAGTCATGGCAGAGGGCGCTGGGAATTCCTCTCTAATCGCCGAAGAAATAGGAAGGAAGACTGGATACGATGTTCGCTTGACAATACTTGGCCATGCTTTGAGAGGAGGACCGCCTACAGCTCAAAGCAGAATCCTCGCCGGCCAATTTGGAGCACACGCTGTAGACCTCCTTCTGAACGGCGCGAAGAAAAGTATGGTTGGAATAAGAGGGCAACGAATCGTATCAGTGGATTTGGATATTTCCTGGAAGAGCAAAAAGGATTTGAACAAGCGTTCCTACCGTCTAGCTGAAATCTTATCATCATAATGGGGGATTGAATTCGTAGACCCTACGAGCGAGAATGAAAACTGGAGAGTAGAGAGTTGCTGACTTTGAATCCCCTCAATTTGGGAGAGTCTAAGATCACAGAATTATCAACCACTGCAAACGTTGAAGTTGAAGAAAGGAGGAGAAAACATGTATGAACTTCTCATAGAATTGTTGGTGGGCGTTCTAAGAGGCATAGTCTATGGCGGAGCCGCAGCTTTTCCCATAATCTTCCTATCATTAATATTTAGATATTTCACGAATGAGAAGCTGCCCTCATTCATAGGTATAATCTTAGGCCTGGGAATTCTAGGTATCTCAGGTGGTCTTATCGCGGTGCTAGAGCAGACTACAGTTGAAGGTGTCACTCAGGTCGTCATTGCTAGCATTGTGATTGTTTGGAGCGTTGGCGTTGGAGACAAGATGGCTGAAAGGATCCCAAAGGGAGGAGAACCCCTGTTCCACGCGCTGAAAGGTAGAAAATCAAAATACATTACGATAAAACTGCCTAATAGGCGCTTGATATACGATATATCAGGAAAGCCACGAGTTATTGACGAACTCAAAGATGAGTTGTCCGAGAGAGAATTCGTCTTACCCCTTGACTTTTCAATAGAAGAGATGGTCAGTAGGATTAGAAGAAGACTGATCTCAGACTGGGGCGTTGGCGATGTCGAACTCGAATTGGATAGAATGGGCAAAGTGGTCTATCTTGCAGTATCAGCTAAGGAATTTGGTCTCAGTGAAACAACGCCAAAAGGAAGGATAGCGGTACCCGTAAAATGCGATATGATTCCTTCTGGCTTATCCTCTAATGACATCGTAAGAATTTACTTGAAAGACAAGGTAGTCATTGACCAGGTTGAGGTCAAAGGTGTAAGCAAAGAAGACAAGATAGTCACCGTTGTCGTGGATCCAGACTCTTTTGAGAAAATCATGGAAAAAGAGGCACAATTGATCGTAGCTCTGCCATTCGCGAAACGGAAGTCTGTTCCGATTACCGTGAAGAAACGTTCAGGTACACTTGAAGAGTTCAACATTGAAAAAATATTCTCTTCAATTGTAGATGCGGGGGCTCATGAGGAATTGGCAAAAGAGATCGCTGAAAAGATTGAAGCGAGATTCTCCAAACTAACTACCCCCATCGAAACGGAAGAATTGAAGGAAATTGTCGTTGAGGAATTGGAGAAAGCAGACCTGCAGATTTCTAAGAAATTCAAGAATTACAAGAAATCAGCGAGGCCACAATCGAGGTCACAGTGAATTTGGAAGGAATTTGGTGAAACTCGCGATACGCGGGCGAGCTGTTCGTTATACCGCGACCAAAGTCAAAAGCTAAATGCTGAAGACAGGAAAGCTACAATGGGACTCCGGATTTATTAGTTCGCTCGGAAGGAGAGGAGGAAAAGCAGGATGGAAGATCTACAAGAAACGATCAAAGAGGAGAAAATCTCCTATTTTTCAATGGAAATAGGACTATCTAATGAAATCCATACATACTCTGGAGGCTTGGGAGTTCTCGCTGGCGATACGATAAGGGCAAGCGCAGATCTGAAACTACCACTTGTGGCTGTCACATTGGTGAGCAAAAAGGGATACTTTAGGCAAGAATTAACACATGATGGACGGCAGATTGAATATCCTCAAGAGTGGAACCCATTTCAATTTATGAAACTGCTGCCCGTGGAGACGAGTGTACAGATTCAAGATAGAAACGTGAGGATCAAAACCTGGCTTTACAGAGTGCAAAGCATAACAGGAGGAATGGTTCCAGTCCTTTTTCTCGATACGGATGTGGAAGGAAACATTCCTGAAGATAGAGAGATCACTTTCTTTCTTTACGGAGGGGATGAGAAATACAGGCTAAGACAGGAGATTGTTTTGGGAATCGGCGGCGTAAGAATGCTTGATGCTTTGGGCTTCAAAATCAGAAGATATCACATGAACGAAGGTCACTCTAGCCTTCTTGCCTTAGAGCTATTGAACAGGTTTGGGATGAACCTTGAAAGGGTTCGCGAGTCGTGTATTTTTACAACTCACACTCCAGTGGAAGCAGGACATGACAGGTTTTCATATGATACTGTTAGAGAGATTCTGGGACAAAACACTGATTTGGAAGTCTTGAAAAGATTCAGTGGTTATGACGAACTAAACATGACGCGCCTAGCCCTAAATCTGAGCAACTACATCAATGGAGTAGCCAAAAAGCATCGTGAGGTTTCCAGGCAGATGTTTCCGGGTTATGAGATTCACGCAATAACAAACGGCATTCACTCTTACACATGGACGTGCAGGGGTTTTAAGAAACTATATGACAAATATCTGCCCGGCTGGGCAAACGATCCAGATCTGCTTGTAAGAGTGGACAGTATTCCTGACGAAGACATTTGGGAAGCCCATGAAGAAGCAAAAAAGGTTCTGATTGATCACGTTAACAACGCAACCAACGTGGGTATGGATTACAATACGTTAACCTTAGGATTCGCAAGAAGGGCGACAGAATACAAAAGGGCTAACCTTCTGTTCTCAGATATAGAAAAACTGAGAAAAGCAAATAGACAGGGTAAGATGCAGCTAATTTTTGCTGGAAAAGCTCACCCCCGAGACGATTCGGGGAAAAGGCTAATCAAAGAAACTTTTGACTACATCGAAAGGCTGAAGAATGAAATCAAGATCGTCTATTTAGAGAATTACGACATGGAACTCGCGGCAACATTAATCTCTGGAGTTGATGTTTGGCTTAACACGCCTTTACAACCCATGGAGGCTTCTGGCACAAGCGGAATGAAGGCAGCTCACAACGGCGTGATAAACTTCAGCGTATTAGACGGTTGGTGGATTGAAGGCTGGATTGAGGGAGTCACCGGCTGGGCTATCGGATTTCACCCAGACGACCATAGGTCACTGGAGGAAAGCCAACTTAGAGAGCTTGATGACCTGTACAGCAAGTTGGAAAACGTGGTCATTCCTATGTTCTACCAGAAAAGAGCTGATTGGATAAAAATGATGAGAAATTCGATAGGAAAGATCGCTTACTACTTTAACAGTCACAGGATGATGCGCAGATACGTAACCGAAGCTTACTTGTGACTTGTTATAATAGCAGAAATGGCCCGAATTGATGCCCCGCGATAGACGTATTCTTGGATTGTCTCCCGATTGCTTTGCACAGTTGTTTTTTATAACTGAAGTGCATAAACATCGTCTATGGACCTTTCAACTCTTATTGAATCAGTTTTATGTCTTATTCTAGCAATTGTTCTAGGGGCCATTGTTGGGATCGAGAGAGAAATAACCCATAAACCCGCGGGACTAAGGACGCACATGCTTGTGTCCCTGGGATCCTGCCTGTTCACAATCGTTTCGCTATACGAGTTTGGCGTGGACCCCGCTAGAATAGCTGCAGGAATAGTCACAGGAATCGGTTTCATAGGTGCCGGAACAATAATCGCTGAACAAGACAAAGTCGTTGGGATCACAACTGCTTCGAGCTTATGGGTGACCGCAGCGATCGGCTTGACAGCAGGAGTTGGGAACCACCCATTAGCTATTGTGGCGACTTTGCTGGTGTTTCTGGTGTTATCCTCAAGAATGATTCTGAGAGAGATACGCATGCAACAGAATTGAGTAACAGAATGCGCGCCGCGCGCGGCTGCACATCCTATAAGGGTATTTTTCTGCCGTCGAAGTCTCTCTTGCAGCGTCCAAACTCGTCTTCAACTTCTCGGAGACGTTCACTTGTGAAGATGGGGCCGTCTATGCACACGCGGTATTTGCCGATTGTGCAGCTGCCGCATAGTCCTATGGCGCAACGCATGAGCCTTTCTAGACTCGCCTGCAAGGGGATTTTGTGTTTTTCGGCCAGCAAGTAGACTTTGAAAAGCATCGGTTCTTTTCCACAAGTGTAAATCATGTCAAACTTGTCTCTTCTTAAGATGCTCTCCGCCAGCTCTGTTACAACTCCTTTATGTCCGTAGCTTCCATCTTCTGTGGACGCTGCTAACTCGGTTCCTTCCTTCGAAAGCAGGTTCTTGAGCCTTGCTAGGAAAAGCAGCTCTTCTTTAGACTTAGCACCTAGTACGAATGTGACTTTCGCTCCCAGTTTCAGCAGGTTCTCTGACAAGAAAGCGAGCGGGGCTATTCCGGTTCCGCCGCCTACTAAGAGAGCTTTGCCCCTTATTGGCTGGAAGTGGTTGCCGAATGGACCTCGAACACCGATGGTTTCGTCTTTTCGCTTTTTATGCAGAAGCTCGGTGGCGTCGCCCACTTTTGCCACTGTTATCGAAGCTAGATCTTTGGAGGCAGCAGAAAGGCTCATGGGAATCTCGTCGAAGCCTGGAAGCCAGACCATGACAAACTGTCCAGGCTTACCTCCTGCACAGAGCGGGTCGTCGAAGTAGAAGGTTTTGACGAGAGGGCTTTCCCTGACTATTTTCCTGATTCTTACTGTTCTCTGGAAGTTAGTTTCGATGGGAACTGCCGACAATTTCTTCAACACTTCCAATTCTTTTCTTCCTCAGAAAGGCGTCTATTCCCTCTGTCACATGTTTGAACACTTCTAATCCTCTAAATGCAATTGCTGTCCCGATTTGGATTGCTGATGCACCTGCATGGATGAACTCGACCGCGTCTCGCCACGAGCTGATTCCGCCGCATCCTATGACTGGGACTTTCACGGTTTCATAGACATCGTAGACGCACCGAACCGCTATCGGCTTGATCGCCGGACCCGACAAGCCTCCGACCTTGTTCCCAAGAATAGGCTTGGCAGTCTCCACATCTATCACCATAGCCTTCACGGTGTTTATGGTGGTCACGCCATCCGCGCCTCCTTTCTCTGCGGCTCTAGCCACCTCTGCAATGCTGGCGACGTTGGGCGTCAACTTGACAAAAACTGGTTTTTCCACCTTTCTCTTTACGGCCTTTACCACTTCCTCAACAAGCCTTAGGTCTTGCCCAATCTCGGCGCCAGTTTTCTCTGCATGGGGACATGAAACGTTTAGCTCCACTCCTCCTGCACCGATTTTCACGGCTTGTTCGGCCACTGCAGCGAATTCCTGAGGTGTGTAGGCGTAGACGCTGGCTATTACGGGAACTCCTATTCCACTCGCTTCACGCATTTCCTGGGCAAAATGCTCGACGCCGGGGTTGGGAAGCCCCATCGCGTTAATCAGTCCACAGTCAACCTGCGCCACGGTGGGGTTGGAGTATCCACAGCGAGGCTGTAGACCCAATGATTTCGTGACAACCGCGCCTGCCCCTGCCTGTGCCACCCGCTTCAGCGTGAAACCCGACATGCCGAGTATTCCTGCCGCCAACATCGTGGGATTCTTCAGTTTCAGGCCTGCAAGATTTACCGTCAAATCCGCCAAGGGAAACCCCTGCCTCAGTAAAGGTTATTCATCAGCAGAGATAAAGGTTAGGAAAGGTTTAGATTGTTAACCTCTAGGACGAAGAAGAATCATGAAGGTAACTGTAATAGCTTCCCTTCTGGGCGTCTTTGGGTTTGACGAGGACGGCAAGGTAATCGACAAAATCCTGTTTGACAGGCAACCCAAGCTCATTGCCGAAAAGCTTAGTCTGGTCGAGGCTGGAAGAACGATAGATGAGATAGCTGAACTAGTGGATAACCTGAGGAAAGAGGGCTACACGCCCTTTGCTTTTGAGAACGATGATATTGCGAGAGAAATCGAGAGGAAGCTGGAAGTAAAAGTTGAGGGTGTGCCTTCTTCTCGGCAGGGCGAAATTCTGCGTAAGAACATTGAGCAGTTTGCTTTAGAAGTGGGGTTCGTCTCGCAGTCAGAGAAGCTAAGAGAGTTAGTTCGCCAAGTTTCCATAGAGCTCACCAAGCTGCGAGTCAAGACAGCGGGGGAAAAGAAGGATTTGATGATCGCTCAAGCCATCTTGAGCATCGACGACTTGGATAAGACTGCAAACCTTTTCATGGGAAGGATACGCGAGTGGTATGGTCTGCATTTTCCAGAACTGGACCGCCTCGTGGAGAAACATGAGACATACGCCAAACTCGTATTAACCTTGGGAAGACGGGGAAATTTCACTTTGGATAGCTTGGGGAAAGAAGACCTGCCGGTAAACAGGGCTGAGCTGATCAAGGAGATGGCTGAGAAATCTATGGGCGCAGAGTTGGCGGATATGGACATCGAGCAAATACAGGCACTGTGCAAGCAGACCTTGGAGCTCTACCGCTTAAGACAAGTTCTGGAGGACTATGCAGATTCGACCGTGGCAGACGTTGCTCCAAACGTTCAAGCCCTCGCAGGTTCACTCTTAGCAGCTCGCCTGATAGCCCTTGCTGGAGGACTGAACAACCTCGCAAAGATGCCGGCGAGCACGATACAGGTCTTGGGTGCAGAAAAAGCCCTTTTCAGAGCTCTAAAAACAGGGGCAAGACCTCCAAAACATGGGATCATATTCCAAGACACCTTGATCCACGAAGCAAAGAAGTGGCAGAGGGGAAAGATGTCTAGAGCTTTGGCAGGTAAACTGGCTATAGCCGCTAGAACTGACGCCTTCAGCGGTAGGTACATAGGCGACTCTTTGAAAGCTGACTTAAAGAAACGAATCGACGAGATCAAGGAAAAATACAAAAAACCGCCACCCCCGAAGGAAGTGAAGCAGAAGAAGTTCAAGCCTGCTGCTAAAAAATGGAGAAAGAAACGTGGCCATCGAAGTTAAGCCTCACCCAGATTTCCAAGGCGTATACTGGGTAACGCTGGAAGATGGCGCACAAAGACTGGCTACTGAAAACCTAGCTCCCGGGAGGAGCGTCTATGGTGAACGCCTAATCCGTTCTAGAGGGGTTGAATACAGACTTTGGGATCCTTTCCGCAGCAAACTCGCTGCAGCTATACTTAAAGGAGTGACCGTTCCGATTCGGCCAAGTCACAAAGTCCTGTACTTGGGTGCGGCGTCAGGAACGACGGTGAGCCACGTTTCGGACATTGTTGGAAAGCACGGTCGTGTGTACTGCGTGGAGTTCGCGGCACGTTCGATGCGTGAGTTGGTCAACAACGTGTGTGCCTTCCGTTCCAACATGACACCGATACTTGAGGACGCGAGGATGCCTGAGCGGTATTCAATGTTTATGGAGACGGTTGATGTCATCTACTGTGATATAGCGCAGCCTGAGCAAGCTAAGGTGTTGGCTGATAATGCTGAGTTGTTTCTGAGGAAAGATGGGTGGATCATGCTTGCAGTGAAGTCGCAGAGCATCGACGTCACTAAAGACCCTATACAAGTGTATAGACAAGAGGTCAGAGTTTTGGAGCGTCGTGGTTTTGCAGTCCAAACGGTCGTGCAGCTTGAACCCTACGAAAAAGCGCACGCGATGATCGTGTCCAAAACCTAACATTTTTTCCAACTGAATAATTCTTAGACCAATTTCAAGAACACGTTTATATCCAACTTTCACATAATGGTCTATATCCATGAGGGAGGAGATGGACAGAATAGAGATTCTGGACAACGCTGAATCCCTTTTCGAGAGTGCGGGTTTTCATCTTTCACAAAGATGTTGTGCACGACCGAGCTGCTTCGACTTTGTAGCGCGAAAAGAGAAACAGATTGTCTTCGTAAAAATTCACCCCAACATCGGGAACGTGTACGAAAACGACGCGCGAGGACTCGCGGCTCTAGCCAATTTCCTCTCTGGTTCGTCGATTATCATATGCGACAAAGCTCGGAGCAAGCCATTGGAAGACGACACTGTGTATTCAAGATACGGTGTTGGCGTGCTCACTCTAAAGACTCTGGAGGACACGTTGCTCAACGGCATGAGTCCGCTGATTGAGGCAGGTCCTGGCGGATACTACGTCGAACTGGATGGTGAAGCGATTAGGAAGAAGAGGATGGACAAGGGGCTGTCTATCGGAAAGATGGCTGAAATCATGAGCGTATCGCGCAGGACGCTTTATGGATATGAACGAGGAATGGCTAAGGCTTCTGTGTCAGTAGCTTACAAGATTGAATGGGTTCTAGGCAAGCCTGTCGTGAAACCCATCGACATCTTCCAGTACCCTGAAGAAGTTGAGGGCTTCTTCGCCGCGGCAAAGCGGATAATCAGCGAAAGCCGCTTCCTTCAGTGCGTCATTCGAAAATTGCTCCAGTTCAACTTTGCCGTCTTCCAACCAAGAAGGGCGCCCTTCGATTTTGTTGCAAAGAACCCGAAAGGCGGGGTCAGTTTGTTAGGGGCCATCGTCAATGAGAGAGATCAGAATTTCGAAGTGAGAAGCGAAGAGCTCATCAGCGTCGGAAAAGTGGTTGATGCTCAGCCCGTTGTGGTGGCGGAAAGCGGGGAATTCTCTGTCGATAACGTGCCCTTCCTAAGTCTCAAAGATCTTGAGAAGATAAAATGCCCCGAAGATTTGATGGCTAAGTTGTAGAGGATGCCGTTTTCACTAACTTTGCCTGCTTCATTCTTACATCGTTCTTAGCCCTTATGGCGGGCTTCCAAGAACACCGCACAAAGTACGGGTACTCCTCACATCTTTTTGCCAGGTTTTCGAGGTAAGACTTTGTCTTGAGGTCAGTCATGTATCCGCTTCCGAAGTCGCCATGTCGAGCTTTAAGCATCTCTAAGTGTCTGTCTCGTTCAACTTTGGCGATTATCGATGCTGCTGAGACAGCTGGGTAGTTTCTGTCTGCTTTATGCTCTGATATTACTCGTACGGGTTTGGACAGACATTCCACTATGTGTTGTTTATAGCGGTCAGCTAGGACGTCAGATGCGTCGACGATGGCAACGTCGGGTCCAAGTTTCTCAATGATCCTTGCCATGGTTTGGGCTTCTAAGCGGTTGAGTTTGTGAAGTTTTCTTCCGCTCCTGACTGCCTTGTCTATATCTTTCGGTGACAGCTTTGCGATGCACGTGGCTATAGCTATCTGCTTGACTTCCTGAGCCAGTTGCTCCCTTTTGCGGCTTGACAGAAGCTTGCTGTCTTTCACTCCAAGCTGGACGAGCTTAGCTTGGTCCTTCTCCTCCACTAAGACACCTGCGACCACGAGTGGACCCATCACACAGCCGCGCCCCGCCTCGTCTACCCCCACTATCCGCATGGAAGCCCTCTTCTACATGATTTTCCTCTGTTTTAGATTTATAATCTTGCTTATGAGTAGGGCTGGCTGCAGTCGGGTTCCGTTTGCTGACGTGACTTCGATGATGTCTGCATCTTGTCTGGACTTGATCTGTCTGATGAGCGGGTGTTGAGCTCGGTAGTGTATAGTCGCTAAGACTGGTTTGAAGCTATCACCGGCCTCTTTCACAGCATTGACGAAGGCTTCTGAGAGGAGTTCCATTGGGCCTATTTCGTCGATGAGCACTATGTCCGCGTTTTTTACGGCTTGGAGTATCGCTGCTACGCCTATCGAGTCGAGCCCTTCGACGTTGACTCGGTATTTACCTATTCTCGGTCCCTCGGTTTGGCGAGTGTGGGCGAGCCATTCTCTTCTTCCCGATGCGTAGTCGAGGATTTCGAAGCCTACTCTGACGTTGTTTTCTCGGATTTCTCGGCTAATCATTCCACCTAACGTGTAGCCCCTGGCTTGAAGTCTGTCAGCGGTTTCAAGCAGAAGTGTGGTTTTTCCTGTTCTGGGGGGACCTGTCAGCAGTATCAGCCGTTTAGTCACGTTCCCGCCTTGTTGCATAAACTGTTTTTAGTCGGTGGGTGTTAACGTGCTTTGTGGTCGGTGACAGTTTGAATTTTCCTTTCCCCACTGAAAGGGTTGTCGAGGGCACGGTGGAGGTGGTGGTGCCTAGGCTTGAGGCTTTTATTGAGAAGCCCTCTGATTATGCGCCGTCGAAGGCGCCTGTGTTTTACAATCCTGTGATGGAGTTGAACCGTGATTTGGCGGTTCTGGCTTTGCAGGTCTTCCAGCGGAGCGTTGGTCGTGAAGTATCGGTTTGCGAGCCTCTGACTGGTTGCGGTGTTCGGGGGGTGAGGTTGGCAAGGGAGGTGGAGGGTGTGGGAAAAGTGGTAGTCAACGATATCAACGGTGAGGCTTACCGACTGGCTAAGTATAACGTGGACGAGAATGGTTTGTCTGGCAGGGTAACGGTGGAGCATGAGGATGCCAATTCTCTGTTGAATCGTTTTGGGGCTCCTAGAAGGAGGTTCGACTATGTCGACGTTGATCCTTTCGGTTCGCCCATGCCTTATGTGGATTCAGCGTTCAGGGCGCTGCGGTGTGGTGGTTTGTTGGCTGTGACCGCTACGGACTTGGCGTCTCTGTGCGGTGTATACCCTAGGGCTTGTGTGAGGAAATATGGCGGTAAGCCTCTGCGAGTTGAGTACTGTCATGAATTGGCAGTTCGTCTTCTCGCCGGGGCTTTGGCGAGGACTGCCGCCAAGCTTGATGTAGGTGTTCGCATGGTTTTCAGTCACAGTTCTGAGCATTATGTCCGGCTATACACTCTAGTTGGTTGCGGAGCGAAGAAAGCCGATGAGAGTCTGGATAGTCTGGGGTTTGTCTATCATTGTCATGCGTGTTCGCACAGGGAATCTGCTTTAGGCATGTTTCAATGTGGTAAGGTCTGCCCCGTGTGTGGTGCGGAGATGGCGATTGCTGGTCCGCTTTGGTTAGGCAGGATTGCTAGTGACGAGTTTGTTGCGTCTATGTTGGCTGAGGCTGGAGTGCGGGGTTTTAGGTTGAAAAAAGTGGTGAGGCATCTTCTAGGATCAGTGAGCGAGGAGGCGGATGGACCTGTAGGTCTGTTCGTGGTAGACAATGTTTGTGACAGGCTTGGTTTGCGCGTTCCTTCAGTGAGGCGGGTGGTTGAGGAATTGAGGCGACGGGGTTCTCGGGCTTGTTTAACTCATTTTCATCCTTGCGGCTTCAGGACAGATGCTTCTACTGTTGTGGTCGACGAGGTGGTTAAAGGGCTGGTTTAGCGGGTGCGCATGTACATGTAGAGGGAATCAGACCGTCTTCTATATGCTGCAAATATGAGTGTGCAGATGTCTTCAGGGTTCACACAGCATTCGATTTGGATGTGACTCATTCTTCTGTAGGTTACGGCTGAGCGCTAGGCTCTTCTTTTGGCACTTATGATGCTTATCACGTCTCCGTTCTTGAGCACACAGTCTTCTCCTATCCGTTTTTTCTGGCGGGCTTCGATTGCACAGATGAAATTGTCGCCCAACTCTGTGTGGATGAGGTAGGCGAGTTGGCGTGCTGTGGTGCCGTAGGGGACGATGTAGGCGTCGGGCAGCACCTCGCCCTTATGGTTTGAAAGCTTTTCCACGTCCTCCACGGGGTAGACAACGACGCAGTTGAGCAGTTTGAAGTAGGCTGCATTGATAGCTTCTTGAACTCCAGTCGTGCCCAAAGGCGTCAGGATTCTCTCCTTGATTGTTCGGAGGGCCTTAACTTGGACGTCGCTCAGAGCCTCCGGCTTGAGGATGCTGTAGTTGCAATCTCCAGGTTTATAGTCCACTAGCGCTTTCTCGGTTGCCCTTCGCAGGACTAGTTCAGCCTCTGCACAGCACGGAACCACATGATACCCCAGCTTCTTCAGCCTCTCCACGTTCTCTTCAGCTTCGGGCAAGTCAACTTTGTTTGCAGCGATTAACATCGGCTTCGCGATTCCACGCAGCGTGTCCACGAACCTAAGAAAATCCTCTTCGCTCCACTGCGCCGGCTTGTCAGCATTTAGTCTTGTCTTTTGAATAGCTTCGAAGATGTGGGCGCGCTTGATGGACAAGCCGCTTAGTCTTTCCTCTAGTTCACTGAGCAAGTTGACTCCTCCCCCCGACTCGACAGTCCTCGCCACTTTGGTCCAATCTTTCCTCAGGATGCTTGCAATCCACATTGAGATCTCAACCTCTAGAAAGCGAGCGTCCTCTACGGGATCATGTGTCCCAGGCTGAACCTGCCTGCCCTCGATGTCCGTTGCCCCCGCAGCATCCACTATGTGGATCAGCGCATCTGCTTTTCGAATCTCGTCCAAGAACTGATTTCCAAGGCCCTTTCCCTGCCATGCCCCCGGCACAAGCCCAGCGCAGTCGATGAGCTCCACAGGAATAAGACGAATACCGTCAATGCAGAGAGAGTTGGAGGGGTTGTCTTGCACGCCGAACTCTTCATGAACACAGGGTGTCCGAGTGTACCCCACTCCGCGATTAGGCTTGATGGTGGTAAACGGATAATTGGCGATTTCCGCGGGCGCCAAGGTGGCAGCCGAGAAGAACGTTGACTTGCCCACGTTAGGCTTGCCCACGATTCCGATCAAATATGGATGGGTCTTCTTGCCCACTATAGACAACGGCTTAGCCCCAAGAAAGATTCGCCGAGGTTGAATAAAGGCTTTTTAGGAAATCCTGCAGCGTTGACGCTGCATCTGCTTTGATGCGAGAAGAAGGAAATGACGGTTGAAGGGGTTAAAGAAAAAATGTCCAGAAAGGGACTTGTCTGGTTGGGCAGCTACCATTCTTCGTCTTCCTCTTCCCAATTTTCCTCCTCTTCTTCGGAATCTTCTTCCTCTTCGAATACCATCGCTTTCACCTCCTCAGATGCTCGGCGACTTATTCAGCGTTCCTACACAAAAACGTGGATGACTTTTAAGCGTTTCCATACGACAGATGACGAATACTCGCGTGAACCAAAACCTCATTCTAGACAGCATTCTTCACGATTTTGGCGGTCAAGTAGCCTTTGGGAATCCTGCTCTGAGCAGTCATGTATCCCCAGCACATGTGACGAGAGTTATGCGCCGCACCGACTCTGCCTCTAGCGTCGACGGCCACAAGTCCCATCTGGTTAGCAGCGTTCCTTATACGGCGGTTCACCTCTCCAATCACGCTTTCAGTAGCCTTCTGAGGCGACCTCCCCCTGTGAATCAAGTCACACGTGCTTTTCGCCAAGACCAGCTTGATAGCGATTTCCCCTATTCCCGTCGCCGAGCAGGCACCCGCCTCATTATCAGCGTAGTTGCCACATCCGATAAGTGGAGAGTCGCCGATGCGTCCAGGAATTTTCATCGAGACGCCGCCAGTTGAGGTCGCCGCCGCAACGTTACCGTCCTTGTCGACTGCAGCAGCTCCAACTGTGTCCAGGCTGAAAAGGCGAGGATGCGCCTGTAGCAGCTTGGTCAGTCTGGGCAAGTAGTCCACATCGTCTTGCGTCATCTTCTCCTTGAGTTCGTTCCAGTACCGTTCCCTGAGCGCGGTGCTCGAGTTCCTCCGCTCCAAGTGGAATACGCTGGCAAGTTTCTCAGCGCTACGTCCCACGATGAAGATGTGGTCAGTGTTCTCCATTACGATTCGAGCCAGATGAACCGGATGCCTGACGTCACTGAGCAGTCCTGCCGCACCCGCCGACAGCGTTTCGCCGTCCATTATGGAGGCTTCCATCTCGACGCGTTTATCCAGTGTAAGAGAGGCGCCTAAACCTGCGTTGAAGACCTCGTTGTCCTCCATCGACATCACAGCGGATTCTACTGCGTCCAGAGCACTTCCGTCGCTCCTTAAGATGTCGAACCCGCATCTGACCGCTTCCTTTGCACCCTTGATGCCTGACTCCTTTCGCTCGTGACGCCACTCTCCAGCCCCCCCATGAACCACTATCACTGGTCTTTGCGTCTTCATGCAATCAGGCTCCAATAGCTCTCGGAAGTAGCTACAGTTCATGTTGGATGATTTAAAGCCTACGTCTTACGGAAATACCTAATAAGCTGGCGGGGCTTCTCTCTGTTTGGGATGATGTGTGGCGACGGCGTGGAGCCCATGTGCAGTGACGCGCCTTGCTTGCTGACCCACACTGCTGATTACTTGCAAAGTCCACCTGCCCCCTGAGGAGGACAATATGAGAACACAGATGCTGAAAGCCACTTTAGAAACCGTCGAAGACGTCGCCCGAACAGTAAGGAATGGCGGACTAGTTGTCTATCCCACGGACACCGTCTATGGGTTGGGATGCGACCCCTTCAACATAAGTGCTGTCAAACGGCTGATAAGCGCAAAGGGCTCTCGGGGCAAGCCCCTGCCGATCCTCGCCCACTGTTTAGACGATGTCGAACGAGTGGCTGAGCTCTCTGAACTAGCCAGAAGAATCGGTGAAAGGTTTTGGCCAGGACCCCTCACTTTGGTTCTGCCGAAGAAGGGGGTTCCTGACGTCGTCACTCTGGGCGCAACATCTGTGGGCGTCAGAATACCTGACCACAGGGTTACCCTCAGACTCGTTGAGTTGTCGGGCGGACTACTCGTGGGAACCAGTGCAAACAAGACTGGTCTACCCCCTCCGTCTACTGCCTCTGAAGCCTATGAACAGCTGCGGGGCAAAGTGGACGTTGTTCTGGATGGTGGGGCTGCTAAGCTGCGAGCCTCTTCAACCGTACTCGACTTGACAGGCGAAGTGCCCAAAGTGCTGCGTAAAGGTCCGTTGACGGTTGGAAAATTGTTCGAGGAAGACTGAGTCAGGTTGTTTGGACGTTTGTTTATTTGATGTTTGCGATTTCTTCCAGAAACTGAGCTACGTTTCTTCCAGTCGCCGTCAATTCATAGTGTAGCGGCATCTCTCGTCTGAACACCAGTTTCTTTCCCCTCAGGTTTCTCAGGTACTTGTAGACTCGGCGGAGGTTAACATTCGTAGCCTTCGACAAGGGGCGGGCAGAAATGCCGGCTTGCGGAATCGCTTCATGTAGTCTTTTCTGTGTCGATGTCAGTCTTTCGAGATCTGGCGATCTTTTGGTTCGGAAGTAGAAGATGCGGTCAGAATCCGAGTTGTTGACGATGAGGTTGCGCATTTGGAGACGTTTCACAGTCCTCGACATGCTCTTCGTGGGGGCGACTTTGAGCAGTTCTTCGCGCGTTTTCGGGCTGTTTATGAGGGTTCTCAGGATCTTTTCTTCATGACCGCTCGAGTGGATTGGCAGCTGGCCTGCAAAACCATGTTTAGCCACTGCATCGTTTATCCTTCTGCCGTACAATGTAAGTTTGAGGCGTTTTCCGTCGTCTTCTACTAGCCTGGCTTGGATGAGCGGTTCCAAATAGTCGGTGATGGTCTTCTGACTGTGGAGGTATCCTCGTCGGCCGAGAGTGTTCTGCAAGTCTTCAAGCGAATGTGGGGATTCGCTCAGAGTGGTGAGTATGGCTAGTCTTCTCTCATTCTTGAGGGTGTTGAGCAATGTAAGCCCGTGGTTGCTATCTGAAAGGACTTTGTTGGCTTCGCGGAGTTCCCTCTTGACTTTCCACGTGTCGCATTGTTCCACACATAGCATGGGTGAGATAACGTTGCATGTTTTGCATCGTTCCTCCATCACTTGGAGTGTCTGCTCCAGCGTGCATCCCTCGTCTATCATCTTCCGTGAGAGCCACAGGGAGTTTCCGCTGAGCTTTCGGCTGTCTGCCCGCTTTTGTGGAGAATCGTATGTCATAGGGGCTTTGTCATAGGGGAACCTGCTCTTTCGGGGGGAGAAAGGAGAAGAGGGTTTCTTCAAATCTGTTCCTCCATCGCTTCACTATGACATACGTCATAATACTATGACGTGCGTCATGCTTATATACCTTTCCCACACACCACTATACGGAGCAACAGCCCATTGAAACTCCCCTGCGAAATAGCAGTAAAGTCCGTTGTCCCCGCTATACGCGCCCTCATCGCCAAAGAACTCGTCGAAACCCATAGAATGAGACAGCGCGAAGCCGCCCAACTACTCGGCATAACCCAGACAGCAATAAGCAAGTATGAACACCGCGTCAGGGGAAGGATAATCTCAATAGACAACGATCAGGAGGTTATGACGTTCATCGCCGAGACCGCAACTTCGCTCGCACACGGTGGTTTGGACAGGGCAGCCCTGGTTTCGCATATTTGCACTACGTGCAGACTCGTGCGTGAGAAACGCCTCATGTGCGAGCTATGCAAACGCACGAGCCCAACCCTCGATACTGAGCAGTGCAGACTGTGCTCTTTTGCATGCAGAGAATTCTAGAAGAATGCGGTAAGGATGATGGAACTGAATATTATGCTCATTATGACCGCTCCGAAGCCTCCTAGAAAGGCTTTGTTCCAAGAGAGCTCCTGCATCTTTTTCAGGGCGATCGTGCACAGGACGGTAGTCCAGGCATAGTATAGTAGGCTCAGGATCGAGATGGGCAAGCCCCAGTTGTTTTGGTAGATTGCGATGTATTCTTCATAGGCAAAGTTGTACGGGACGAAGATGGGGGGCAAGACAAGGAAAACTAGGGCGAGGGCTCCCTGATAGACGAGTGTCACTGAATAGATATAGCCCAAGGTGCTCACTAGGTTCTTCCAGACACCACTCCACTTCGAGACGCTCTTCAATATTAAGAAAGCTATTGCCGAGAGCATTAGCCATCTAATCAAGAAATCGGTGACGCTTCTCATGATCCAGAATATGCTCAGCAATGTGATGTCGTCCCACATAACGGTGTAGAATCTGCCAAAGAAGAGGTCGTCTATCTTCAGCGTGAGCGTCGACAGGTCTGCCCATGAAACCACGAGTCCTATGCCGGTAATGTTGTCCCAGCTCGGCGCGTTCTCGGCTGTCCAATCGTCGCCTGCAAGGTTTACGCTGACGTTTGCCCACGTGTCACCTGTGTCCGCCAAAAGGTCGCTCACATCGAGTTCAAACCGTTTGTCTTCATCGTTGAGCGAGAAGAGCTGCAGCGTAGCATCGGTAGGCGTCACGTTTCCTGCATTAATCCATTTTGTCCTAAGCGATAGGCGACCATACTCTTCTTTGGAGCAGTTGATGCTTCCTATGCCTGTAAGCCGCAACCAGATGGACGAGCCATTTCCCAGAGTGGCTGAGACCGTGTCGTTGCCAACGATGGTCTCGTAGTTTTCGAACGTTATGTTGCCGTTTGAGCTCCACTGAAACAGGGTCGAATTCGTCGGGTGTTCTGTCCACAAGTCTTTCTCCGGCTTCGGGTCTTCAAAGAAGAACTTGGTTCCGCTGAGGTATTGTGCGCCTATGGTTAGGGGTAGCGTTATCAGCAGGATTAGGATTGGACCCTTGATGTTCGGTTTCTTCACTATTTCCTCGAAGGTCTTCACGGGAGAGTAGAGAACCCCGAACACCCATTTCACGAATTGGACACGGCTCTCTTTCTCTTCTTTCCTTTCTTCGGCGGGCAGAGTTTCTTCTGCTGTCAACTTTCTTGCATTCCCCGTTTGAATCTTCTGTAGGCGGCATAGTCTATGTAATTTATAGACGTGTTTCCTGCTTGGTACCCGATGGTGAATTTCTGTCGGTTCCTCTTTTCAGTTATCTGACCCGTGGTTATGAAGGAGTAGGCGTCGCTCCCTGCTCCTGATCCGTAACTTCCCACCACAATCCTCTCGCCGGGTTTCGCCACGTCAAGGATGGCCGCCAAGCCGATGGGCGAGCATCCTGAATAGGTGTTCCCAAACTTGGCCACTTGAAGCCCGGGCTGGAACTGCTCCTCTGTGAAGCCCAGAGCCTTAGAAGCCCGGGTCGGAAATGCAGCGTTGGGTTGATGCGCCACGAAATAGTTTACGTCTCGAGGCTCCAACTTCAAGCGTTCCATAAGCTTCTTCACGGCCTTCGTCACATGCTTGAAGTAGGCTGGTTCTCCGGTGAATCTGCCTCCGTGGCTCGGGTAGGGTTGAGTGTCTCTTCTCCAAAAATCCGGCGTGTCCGAAGTGACTGAGCACCAGCCCTCAAATTGAGCTATGACGTCACATTTGCCAAAGATGAAGGCGCAAGCGCCATAGCCCACAAAGAAGTCTAACTCGCCACCGGGTTCTCCTCTAGGCGCGGATTGAGAGTTGTCTGTGCCAATCACCATGGCATAGGCTTCCTCCGAGTCAGGGTAGTACACCAGAGAGGCGGCATCTTTGAACATGCTGGTCGCTGCTTTGCAGGCAAATTCGGTGTCCACCGCGTCTACGCACTGTAGTCCTTCTGCTTGGCATTCTTCGCCGAGCTTAAGGACCTGCGCCACCTTGGAGGCGATGGGCTTGACCGCGTACGGATTAGACTCTGAGCCCACGTACACCTTGCCAACCAGCCTATGGTCTATGGCCGAGTGGATGAGGGCAATCTTTCCGGCTTCCACGGCTGCAGTGATCGAGTCTTCATCCAAGAACGGGACAGAACGCTCAATCGCTCCGTCTTTTACTCTGAATTTAGAGGAGTAGACGCCGTAGCCCACTATTCCGGGCCTCTCGTATTCTTTGGATGGCCTAACAATCCTGTAGTCTTGGAAGGGGTAGTACCCGCTGGATAGGGAGAAAGCCAAGGAGATGGTGGGCACTATTTCGCTTGGCTCAACGGCATGTCTTCTCCTGAAGCGAGGAACAACCTTCTTGCCCTCCAACTCGTCAAAGTCGATTTCTTCTCCATCCTTAACGATGTGGTCGGTCAGTCTTGCAGGAAACTTCACTGCACCGTCATGGAATGACACTATCCCGTACACGTAGGGGGCAAGCCTCGTAAACTTGTTCGTCGACTCGTTTACTAAAGTGCATACTTCCAAGGTTCCTTCGTCGTAGAAGAAGTCGATGTTCTCCATCTTTCTGAAGCTCTCTCGCCCACAGGCGCCGCAGTAGTTTCTGGGCTTGAAGTACTCTCTGCCGCAGAGGGTGCAGCGGCTACCTCGCAGTCTGTCGCCTATGTAGGCTACCCTTCGCTCGATGGGCTCGCTACTCACGCTGTTCCCTCCCCAAGATGTGAACGTAGGCTTTGGTCCCGAAGCCCTCCAGCTCGTGAACACAGCCGCAGCTGAGCTCCCCGTCTGCCTTGACTTGTCTCTCACCTGCCTCGTGTCTCAACTGCTGAAACACCTCAAAGACCTCTGCACCTCCGGTAGCCCCCAACGGGTTGCCGTCTGCCTTCAATCCTCCATTCGTGTTAATGAAGAGCTTCCTGCCGTCAAGTTCGTAATAGTCTCTCCGCTGACCGTTCTCGTGAATGTCCTTCCAAGCCTTGCCTCTATGGTAGAAGCCCAAGTCTTCCAGAGACACCATTCCCATCATCGTGGACTGATCGTAGACTTGTAGGATTGCGATGTCTTCCAACCTGACTCGGGCGGCTTTGAGAGCTTCGTCCATCGCGAGGCGAGTAGCTAAGAAGCCTGTCAAATCGCTCCGTGAAGGGAACGTGATGTAGTCTGTAGCCGTAGAGGAGCCTAACACGTAGACGGCCTTGTCAGTGTAGGATTCGGCAAGCTCCGCGCTCGTCAGAATCAAGGCAGAGGCGCCATCGGAAATGGGTGCAAAATCGAACAACCCCAACGGCTTTCTTGCCTCAGTCCGTGCCTTGACGACAGTCTCGACTGAGACTTCCCTGCGGAACTGAGCATACTCGTTCTTCACGGCGTTGCGGTGGTTCCTGACAGAGAGTTGAGCTAGAGCTTTGTTGAAGGAGTCGAGCTCGTTGCCCGTTATCTTGTGCTGTCTAACGTATGCTCTCAGCATCAGCTCGTGGTTGGCTTCAGGGGTGCACCCCGCATAGTAGCTCCATGGGTCTTCCAAAAGCATGAGGTCGTCCCGTATCTTGTCCCAGCGGTCAGTCATCTTTTCCATCCCTCCCACGAGCACAAGGTCATACTTGCCAGCTTGAACAGCGTTACAAGCGTTAGAAAGCGTGGAGCTGAATGAACGCGTGATTTCCATGGGAATGTTCGTTTCCAGAAGCTCGGACAAGAAGCCCTCCTCGAGCCCAATCTTGTTGGTTATGGGCAAGAAGTAGTCGGCGAAGTAGCATGCGTTCAGGTCTCCCCGCTCGATCTTGGCTGAATTCAGCGCCGCCAGTCCGGCCTCTTCCACGAGGTCCTCGGGCTCCCTCTCATAATGCTCTCCAAAATGGGTTCTGCCCACGCTGATGATGGCTGGGCACTTCGCTTTCATGATCAGGGCTGACTCCTTTCTGCTGCCAAGCTTTTGTTCACTTATACGAGGGTCTTTCTTAAGTGTTTTCTATCTCCAAGCAACTGTGAGTCGAGCGTATGCGGGGTTTGAACAACCCTTTTATTGCCGTCGTCAACATGTTGCCGTGTGATACGTATGTCTTCCTCGAAGAAGAGGACGGTGCTCTTGGGCATATTGCTGCTCGCGTTTTTAGCCGTGGCATACGTCGAGAACCGGATTTTCTTCGGGTATTCTGGTAGCGTGTTCGCCGAACCTTTGGTCGCCATAATCGTGGTCTTCATCCACAACGTCCTCGTCGTCTCTCTTATCCTCTTAGCTATGACCTTCTATGTCGAACTCGTCCTCTCGTTCTTCAAGCCCAGTAAATTCGAGTACATCGTGCTTCAGCATCCGCGAATATTCGCATTTGTGTTCACGTGCATGATAATTCTGCTGAGCGTTCTCAGAGCCAGCACCATAGTCTACGGAAGCGTAGTCCTGAGCGGACTGGTCATCGTCTTGCTGCTGAGCTTGCCCCATGGCATAGTTGAGGGCTACGGTATCTACTTAACAATCCAGAAAACCCTTCGACGAACTATGACGCTGAGGGCCTTATTGGCCATATACACGCTGTTCTTCATTGCCGCGCTGATCGAGGTCGGCTTCTTCCAGCTCCTGCTTCTAACCCGCGGTGCTTGAACCTTTAAATAAAAATTTTGCCAATCATCTGTTCAACTAGCTGGAGTGAGTTTGATGCGTCCTTTTCACGTAGCCTCCGAGGAAGAAATTAAGCAGGGCAAGACCACAGACATTTACTTCGTCCGCACCAAACAAGTCTTAGAAGCTAAGGGACTGGACAGGACCCGCGTTGTGGCTGAGGTGACGTCAGGTAGTCTTCCTGACGACTGGTCTTGGGGAGTACTATGCGGCGTTGAAGAAGTCGCCCATCTTTTCGAGGGCGTCCCCGTGGACATCTACTGCATGCCCGAGGGATCAGTCTTCCGCCCAGACGATTTCCGCGGCTTTCGCGAGCCCGTGATGCGTATCGATGGGTCTTACGGACGTTTCTGCGTCTATGAAACTCCTCTTCTCGGTCTGCTCTGCCAAGCCTCTGGGGTTGCTACTCGAGCGGCGCGGATGAGGAAAATCGCCGTTGATAAGAGGCTAATATCCTTCGGAGTGCGTCGCATGCACCCTGCTCTTGCCCCGATGATTGACCGGGCGGCGTACGTGGGAGGGTTCGATGCAGTAAGCTGTTTGTCAGGTGCGAAAATCACGGGTACGAAGTCTGTTGGAACGATGCCTCACGGCTTAATCATAATCTTTGGGGACCAAGTCAAGGCTTGGAAGGCCTTCGATCAGGTGGTCGAGGGAGATGTGCCGCGAGTTGCTTTGGTGGACACCTATTCTGACGAGAAGATGGAGTCTATCATGGCCGCAGAAACACTGAAGGATTTGGAGGCGGTACGCCTCGACACACCGTCGTCTCGACGAGGCGATTTTTCAGAGCTCGTGCGAGAAGTACGTTGGGAACTGACCCTCCGTGGGTACGAACGTGTTAAAATCTTCGTGTCTGGAGGCTTGAATGAGGAGTCTGTAGGCCGGCTACGCGATGCGGGTGCCGACGCGTTCGGCGTTGGCACGTATATAAGCAACTCGCCGACCGTGAACTTCGCCATGGACATAGTCGAGAAGGAGGGACGATTTTGCGCCAAGCGTGGCAAACTAGGAGGTAGAAAGGAGGTTTGGAGATGTCGAAAGTGCTTCGTAGATGTTGCTTTGCCCCTCGATGCTCCTCAACCCACGTGCCCCCGATGTGGCGGGAGGACTGAACGTATGCTCAAACCCCTCGTGAAGAATGGACGGATAGTGGGGGAACTGCCCAAGCCACGGGATATTCGGGCCTACGTGCTCAGGCAGTTGGAGAAGCTTTCGCTGGAACGGTCTAAGGAGGCATGAAGCCTAGCGCTCGAAGGTCTCTCCCAACTTGGTCCTCCCACTCGTCCATCTCGTTCGGTGGGAATTTTCTCTGCCAATGCTCGGTCCAACTTTGCACGGTCTTACTGAAGTATCGCATTTTTAGCAGTCGGGAGTTTGCCTCTCCGTAATACTTGGTCATGGTTTCTCTTGAGGGCATCTTATACTCGTTCTCGTGTAGCACGGCTTCTAGGGGCCAGCGTGGTCTCGTCGGCGGCGCCTCATTGGGGTATCCTAAGCACACCAGCACTATGGGCATGACTTTCTTCGGCAGCTTCAGTATCTCAGCTATCCCCTTCAAGTCACTCCAGACGCTACCTATAAACACTGAACCCAAGCCGTAAGCCTCTGCGGCGATCACCATGTTCTCCGCGGCGAGGGCGGCGTCGATTACAGCGGGGAGCAGCATGCTCTGAGGTCCAAATTTGGTCTTGACTTTCAACAGTTTGAATAGTTCGAGTTGTCGGGCCATGTCGGCGCACACCACTATCCAGACCGGAGCCTGCTTCATACCTTCTTGCTCTCCGATGGCTTTGGAAATCGCGCTGCGCAGCCTCAGGTCTCTGATGAGGATGAAGCTGTAGGTCTGCATGCCGCAGGCGGTGGGTGCTCTCTGCCCGGCCGCGACTATTCGGTGTATTATACGCCGTGGCACTCGTTTGGGTTTGAATTTCCGGATGCTCTTTCGCTGGAAAATGGTTTCCAACACTGGTTCTTTGATTGTCATGGGACTCCCTCATCTGTAGGTTCAGTCATCATAAAATAACGTTTGTTGTTCTGGCGTTGCGCCTGCACGGCGGAGCTTTAACGCTTATATTCACTGCCCTCTAACTGAGTGTTAGATAGATGCGGTGATGCCATTTGCCTTACTGTTCGAAATGTGGCTCTAAGACTGCAGAAGAGATGAAATACTGTCCCAAATGCGGGGCTTCCCTCAAGGGTGAACCTGTTGCCAGAGAGGTTTCAGAGAAGCATGAGAAGCGCGAGAAACAGGAGAAGCATGAGAAGGAAGAGAAGGGCGAGAAACACGAGAAGGACGAAACGAGTCGTTTCTGGGCTTTGATCGGCGGTGTCATGCTACTAATCCTGGGACTCGTTTCGTTCGTCGCAATCGTGTTCGGCTTTCCAGACCCATGGCGCGGAGCCTTTATCCTAGTCATACTCGGCGTGTTCATCATAATCGTGGCTCTCTACGGCACAGTCAAAGCCTCCCAGAGAAGCCCGAAGCCTTAAAGGAACCACCCAAAAAAGAGCCTGTACAGCCTATGCTCCAATACGGCTAAAGTGGTGGCTCTGCCAAAAACTCGGAAATAATTCCTTCCCATCGCCTCAACCATGTCGCCAATATCGTATCTAGGAAATAGGCATGAGGAAACCACGAGGCTTCCCCACTCGCCTCTCCGCAGCTCGTGAAGCATCTTCAACCCCTGCCCCGTCTTGACTTCGAAGACGTATTTGTCGCAGTTTGGGCTGATAAAGGGAAGATCGTCAAGCTGTTGACCGAACACGCCCTCCGTGGCCGTGTACATCTCAACGACGGGCACGTTGCCATAGTGAGCCCTCAACTTAGGCGCATACTTGAACTGAATCTTTCGCACGCTTGTGCAGAAGAGTGCCCTAGGCTGCCACATGTCTTTGGGCTTCTTTCCATATCTCTTCGCGACGTATCTGGCGAAGGCAAGAATGACTGGCGTGACTCCCATCGCCGCAGTAACATTCTCGTTCTGTGCCCTTTGGTAGACAAGTTCGAACCGTCTCTCCCAGTCTTGTCGGGTGATGCCCGAACCTAACGCATCAATCTCCTCTTGTCGGGGCAGCAGACTCACCTGGTTCAGCATAGGATTAAGCCTTGCATAAGTGCCCGAGCTGTAGCCATAGGAGACGGTTCGTCCGCCCGTTTCTAGCGTGGCTACCTCGGACGGGAAATTGAGGTTGAGGATTCTTCCCGCAAGCAAAGAAGGATCCTTATTCCTCAAAGCATGGTTGACGATAGCTCTCGCGCCGCAAGCGAATATCTGCTCCAGGTGAGTCTTGGTGGCTGGAAGAACCTTCGAAGACCCCGTGGATCCCCGCGTCATCACCCAGCAGAGGACTGGCTCGGGAAGCAGGATGAAATGGTTTCCTGTTCTAACGTTCTCTAGAACCGGCTGAAGCTTCGGATAACTCACTATCGGGAAGTTCTTCCGAAAGTCTGCGACGTTGTCAACTTCGTCTGCAGCGTGCTGCTTGCCATAATCAGTCTTTCGATAACCGTCGACCAACTCCAACAAGGCTCTGCGCTGAGCTCCCTCAGGGTCCTCGAGTGCTTCATACCACGGGGTTACAAAAGCCTGCAAGAACCCGTCTGGAAAGGCTGTGGCGAACATCTCAGGCAAATATGGGCCATTTCCTCATAAAAGTTTAAGTGACGAGCCAACATTCAAAGTTTGGGGAATAGAATGTCGTTGAACGTCGCAATCAACAAGATTCTGGTTCCGGTCGATGGCTCAGAACCCTCGGAGAGAGCAGCCAAGTATGCAGTGTACTTAGCTAAGAAGCTGAAGGCCCATATCATAGCTGTGCACGTAATGCACGTGCCCGCCTATTTCCTCACGACTACGCCCATCGAAGGCATGCCGACGCCTGCGCCGATACCAGTACAAGTAACGGTTTCTGGTGAGGAAAAGAAGGTCGTTGAGGGCTATTTGAACAAGGTTAAGGAGATCGCGAAGAACGCAGATGTCGCTTTAGAGGCGAAGATCCTCGAGAACCAGCAGCCCATAGTCCGCGTAATCACAGAATTCGCTGAAAACGAAGGATGCTCCCTCATAGTGATGGGAACCAAGGGCAGGACTGGAATGAAACGGTTCCTGTTGGGGAGCGTGGCGAGCGGAGTGGTTACGTATGCGCATTGCCCGGTACTCGTGGTAAGATAACCATAAGGCAGAAGAGAACGTGAGCAGGGCTGAAGGGCACGTTTGTTCGACCGAACGTTTATGTACTTCCAACACGAATCAAGATAGACACGAATTAGCGAGGAACAACGTATGCATTTTCCGTCGAGAAGCGTCAGAGGAATCTCAACCCTGCTACTAGTACTCCTGCTCCTTTTCGCCGGTTCTATCGGAGCCGTTCTATCATACTTGTGGACTGCAGGCTACTACATTGACTTCACCACCGCGATCCCTGAAGACACTGTCACCGTGGCCATCATGAACGTGACTTTTTCTCGCGAGAACTGCACCTACTTCGACGTTACTTTGATGAATCCCTCCTACTCAAAGACCGATGCAGAAGTCGAGGGAATAGTACTGCTGAGCGATGCAGATACAGATCAAGTCGACAGCGCTGAGCCAGCGATTCCTTATCCCTTAAAGAGAGGCGAGTCGAAGACGTTCAAGTGCAATCTCAACTGGGGAGCCTATGCTGGGCAAAATTTGACCGTAGCGGTCTTGATCAAAGACGGCTCTGGCGGCACCAAGTCGCACCAAACCGAGCTAGTCAAATTGGAGATACTGGATGTCTCATACAACACGTCAATTTCTCTAAACCAAGTGAGCATGACTGTTCGAAACCCCTCGAGAATCCCGCTCAACGTCTCCAAAGTGCTCATAGGAACCGGACAAATCCCTCCAAACAAGATTCTAGTGAACAGTCAAAACATAACTTTCCCATACACGTTTCCTCAGAACGATACCCGAGTGTTCGAATGCAGCTACAATCTCTGGGACTCCGAAACAAGTACGGGTGTTCTGGGGACCACTAAGACGATTACCTTCGAGACTCGGCAAGGCTACGAAGCCAGCTTGTCCGAAGTCTTCGCAAATCCAGTCGTCTTGACGTTGTCAGACGTAACGTTCCCGCTTTCAAACACGACCCAGTTCATACTGAAGAG
The DNA here is from genome assembly GCA_964395545.1 of uncultured Candidatus Bathyarchaeia archaeon. GTDB lineage: Archaea > Thermoproteota > Bathyarchaeia > Bathyarchaeales > SOJC01 > CAYGVX01. Next base: position 35,760 of record CAYNAW010000003.1, read on the forward strand.
TGAATCCCACTCGCCCCACTCAGTCAACATCAGCCAAATCACCGTAGAGGTGGGAGACATAACTTACACCGTGGCGTCGGACAATACCAATGCCACAGGCTACATCTTGGAAAGGGACACCAACGTCACGATTGTGTGCGCGGACTCCAGCTTCAACTGGAACGAGGACAACTGGAAAGGCCAAGTGATAACGATACGCGTGTATACTACTCAAGGGTTCGTGGCGAAAGAGGCGGTAACAGTCCCCTCGGCATAGCCAGCCTCCCGCGTTCTCCTTCTCTCCAAGCATCTTCAACCACACGTGAAGTTTAAATGTAAGAATCTACGAAGTGAATAGTCCTCTGCAGAGATGAATATCGTGACAGAGTTCCTCGCCGTCATCGGAAACGCAGAATACGCTACGATCTTCGGCGACGACCAAATTCAAAGTGAGCAATCTTGGATGGCGAGGCAAAACGTGGTGCCAAAGAAACCTGCAATATTGGTGAAAAGAGTTTGAAGGTTACACGAAGAGTTAGCACGATTGAATACGCGATAAGAGACGTCATCGAATTCGCCAAGAACCTCGAGAAAGCAGGGAAACAGATAACCTACCTGAACATAGGCGACCCGGTGAAGTTCGACTTTGACACGCCTGAACACGTTAAGCGTGCCCTCTTCGAGTCCGTGAAGAAAGGGGAAAACTGGTATGGTCCTTCTGAAGGGCTACCGGAACTGAGGGAGGCAATCTGTAAGAAAGAGAAAATCGTCAATGGGGTTGATTTGACGCCTGACAACGTCCTCGTTACCACAGGCGTCTCGGAGGGAATATTCATGTTGATGGCAGCGATCATCAACAGGGGAGACGAAATCCTCGTTCCAGGTCCCACGTACCCACCCTATGCTTCGTACGCGAAGTTTTTTGACGGCAAACCGGTGGCTTACCGCACGGTTGAGGAGCAGGGTTGGCAGCCAGACGTTGAGGATATTCGGTCGAAGGTTTCTGAGAAGACGCGCGGTATTGTGATAATAAACCCTAACAACCCTTGCGGCGGCTTGTATGACTCTAAGACTGTGAAGGAAATCGTGAGTTTAGCAGCTGAGCATGATTTGCCAGTATTGTCTGACGAAATCTACGACAGGATCGTTTACGAGGAGCAGTTCGTAAGTACTGCTCGAGTTGCGGGCGATTATCCAATCATTGGATTGAACGGTTTTTCTAAGACTTATTTGGCAACGGGGTGGAGGCTGGGGTATTTCTACTTCCACGACCCTGACGGTAAGCTCGCGGAGCTGAAGGACGGCGTCAAGAAGGAATCACGGATAAGACTGTGCACCAACACGCCTATTCAGAAAGCAGGAATTGCTGCTTTGAATGGACCGCAGACGCACATTCCTAAGATGGTCGAAAAACTGCGTCGTCGACGAGACTACGCTTGGAACCGCCTGAACCAGATAGACGGAGTCAGCTGTAAAAAGCCGAAGGGCGCCTTTTACGTGTTTCCTAAGATTCTCGGCGTTGGAACGCGTTGGAAGACCGACTTCGACTTCGTCCTCGACTTGTTGGAGAAGACAGGCGTGCTTTTTGTCCACGGTTCCGGCTTCTGTGACGTTTACGGCGTTGGACACGTTAGAGGAGTATTCCTGCCACCCGTCGAAGTCTTGGAAAAAGCATTTGACGATCTAGAGAAGTTCATGCAGCAGGGTTAGGCAGGCTTTCTCTAGCGGATGGGCACACCGTTCTTTGGGTCCAACACTGCCTTGTGGTACTCTTCCATCAACTTCTTAGTGACAGGGCCTGGGCATTCGATTCCGATTTTTCTCTTGTTTATCTCTTTCACGGGCACTACTTCGGCTGCGGTTCCCGTGAAGAACACTTCGTCTGCGATGAACAGGTCTACGGGCGTTATCTCCTTCTTCGCAACGGTGTAACCAAGTTTCTGGGCGATCTCTATGACGACGTTCCTGGTTATTCCCCTCAAGGCTCCTGTGGACGTGGGCGGCGTTATTATCAAGCCACTGGACACAGTGAAGATGTTTTCGGCGACGCCTTCGCACACGAAGCCCTCCTTGTTCAGGCAGATTGCTTCGTCGGCGTTCGCACTGTTCGCCTCGAGTTTAGCGAGTATGCTGTTAAGGTAGTTGAGGGATTTTATTTCGTGGGAGGTTGCGTCAACGGGATCACGTTTGACCCATGAGATTATTGCCGTGATTCCTTCTTCTTCAGCTCCGCTGTCATGCAGTTTGATCCGGTCTGTTATGACTATTATTGTGGGTCTGGAGCATTTTCGGGGGTCGAGTCCCAAGTCTCCTGGGCCTCTGGAGACGACTAGGCGTATGTATGCGTCTGTCAGCTTGTTCTTTTTCAGTGTTTCGATTACCGCCTTTGTCATTTCTTCCTTCGTCATCGGAATTTTCATCATGATGGTTCGGGCCGAGAGATATAGCCGGTCAATATGCTCTTTGAGCTTGAAGACGCTGCCGTTGTATGCGCGTATTCCTTCGAACACGCCGTCTCCGTATAGAAAGCCGTGGTCGTAGACGGATATCTTGGCGTCGGATTTGGGGTAGTAGTTGCCGTCGACGTAGATGAGAAGTTCTTTCTGCTCCATTATTCAGGGGTCTCCTTGCCGAGTTTTACAATATCCGAGATTGCTTGATATACTTTTTGTAAGCAGGGCTCAGCCGTAGAATTGAGGTCTCTGCGACAGTTTCTTCGGCAGGGGCAGCGGTTTGACGGGTTTGCCTTTTGTCTGCTTCAGTATGCTATCCACGAGTGCTGCAGGGGTCATCTCGACGATTTTCCTGAGGGCTCGGTCTCTGACCTGCAGAACTCCCGAGTCGATTTCTCTCTGGCCGAGGACTAGTATGTAGTTTACCCACTCGGTTTCTGCTTCCCTCACTTTTTTCTGCATCGTGAGGGGGCGGTCGTCAAAGTCCACGCGAACACCGTGCGCGTCTATTTCGGCAACCATCTTTGCGGCGTCTTCTGCGAATTTGTCTGAGACTGGTATCACTCGCACTTGGGTGGGTGACAGCCAGAGTGGAAGCATCGGGGGTTCTCCCTTCTGCTGTTCTTGGTGGGCTTTCTCCAGCATCGCGTAGACGCATCTCTCCACTCCACCGCTGGGCGAACAGTGAAGAATGATCGGATGTTGTTTCTCTCCCTTCTCGTCTACGTACGTGATGTCGTATCTCTGAGCGTTCTCCACATCTATTTGATCGGTTGAGAGGGCTGAAGCTTTGTCCAAGCTGTCGACGAAGTTGAACTCCCACTTCAGAATCCAGTAGAAAGCCTTCTCTTTGAACATCTCAATCAGAACGGGCTTACCTAGGAGCTGGACTAACGAGACGATGAAGCCCTCGTTTTTCTCGTAGAAGTCTCGGCTGAACCTAATCGCCAACTCGTAGTCATCCTTTTCCAGCTCGAAGGCTTCTAAGACTTTCATGCACAGCTTGAAACGAACGACAAACTCCTCCTTGGCCTGTTCCAAGTCGGCGCATAGTGCGTGGCAGTCGGGCATCGTGAAGGCACGTTGCCGTCTGAGGCCTGTTACTTCTCCGCTCTTTTCCCGTCGGAAGCTGTATCGCGTCAACTCGTAGACCCGGAGGGGAAGCTGACGGTACGAGAATCGCGTATCATGCAACATGAGAAACTGGCCAAAGCACGCGGCGAATCTCAGGAAGAGGTCGCGGTCTTCTGACTTGATGACGTACTGCCGCGCAGGAAAGCGGTCTAGGTAGTCTCTTAGGCTGGGGTGATGGAAATCGTACATGACGGGAGTCTCAATCTCCATCGCGCCGTACTCAGACATAGTGGCTGTGACAAACTGCTCAATCAGAGACTTCACCAGCCGTCCCTTCGGGTACCATCTGAGGTTGCCCGGGTCGCTGGCGGGTTCATAGTCGACGAGTTCCAGTCTCTTCATCAACGGTATGTGGGCGGGCATCTCTTGACTTGCTCTGACTTTGGCGATTTCGTATTTTGCGAATTTCTCGAGGTTCTGGCGTCTGGCAAAATCAAACTTTTCAACTGGAACCATCTTTCCGTCGGGCGTCAGGATGTACCAGTGCGGCTTCATCTTCTCTTCAACTTTAAGCGCCTCGGAAATCTTCTCCTCCTTCTTTGCTGCACCCGACAGGATAACTTTGGCTTGCTCGGCAAGCGGGTGACCCTTAATCGAAACGGTGAACTGCTTGTTCCAGCCGAACGGAGCGCGAAAAGTCTCTAAACCCTCTTCTTTCGCGTGTCTTTCCATGGCCTTGATGACCTTCAGCGCCGCTGCAGGCTTCGCCAGATTGCTGCTCAGGTGGGCGTACGGATAAATCAGGATTCGGCGGGTTTTGAGCTGCTTCAGCGCCCCGTTAATCTCTTCGACGGCCTGCCCCGCTGAGGTCTCGTCGTCGCCCTCTTCGACTGCAGTGAAGAGGACAACGATTTCCTCTAGGCGTGTTTCCGTCTTCTCTGCCTCTTCTGCCATCTCGATTTCTTTCTGTATCGGCTTGTACTCGATGAAGTTTGAATGTAACTGCAGGATTCGCACGCTTTTCAACCGCCTCTGCCGGTCTATCTCTAAACTAAACTGGTGGAAATCGGCTAAAGCTTTTGCCTTTCTACCAACCATATCGCCTTAGAGCGAGCCTTGATGTCGCCACTTCTCTAGCGTTCGGTCCTTCTTCGTAGCCTTCTTGAACTCCTTATAATGCTCCTTACACAGGTACGCTCTCTTCACTTCGCTGACTTTCAACCCCGCCGCAGCCACTTTGCTCGCGAATATTGAACGTACAGCATCTTTTCCGCAGCCTGAAACGCTACATTTCACGCCCTTGTCGATTCTTCCCAACGCGTGCACCCTCTTACTCAGAAACTGTTCTTCTTGAGAATGGCTTAATGCCCTTCTCGTATATTTCGGTTGCCCTTCCATACACCTCATCTTTACTGCCGAACCGTGTTGAGCCCACCGCCTCCACGACAAATGACGCGGCTGCCGAACCCACGCAGCAACACCATAATGGCTCCCTGTCCCGAGCGTGTTCGGCTAGGAAGCCGCCGATGAAGGCGTCCCCCGCCCCGGTCGAGTCCACAAGTATCCGTGGCTTGCACGCGGGAATGTTGTAGCAACCGTCTTCGAAGCATGCTACCGCACCTCTCTCTCCCATAGTGATCAGCACCGTCTTCACGCCCCACCGTCGAATCTCTTGCACGGACGCTGCAAGGGTAGACTGCCCGGTCAACACCCTCGTCTCCTGAAGTGAAGACTTGACAACATCGCAGTGCTGAAGGAACTCCAAGTCAGCAGGTTTTTCGAGTCGCGTCCGTCCAGCAGAGTCGAATTGTCGTACAAACCCTTGTGGATCGATGGATAGAACGCGTGTTCTTTTTCTCAGCTCGGCAATGACGTCCATGTCCACTTCGTTTGCTACGGGAGCCACGTGGACTATTTTCACCTGCAGACCGTGTGGTAGGTCGCTTAACCCTATCTGTGGTGCCTTGTTCCTTAACTGTATCTTCCGGCGGCCCGAGCGATACGTCAGAACGAAGCTTGTTGTCAGGGCGGTTTCTTCAACCCCCACGTGTGACAGGTTCACGTTGTTTTCGCAAAGCCGTCCGTGATAGTTGTGAAAGTCCCTGCCGACCCTCGAGATCGCTGTCACTTTGGCGCCCAGTTTTGCCGCCGTCAGGGAGACAAAAGCGGCTGGACCGCCTAGAGTCGGTCTCGACCGGGCTATTGTTGGCGATTTGATCAGGTCTATTGCGAAGTGACCGATTGTGGCGATGTCGAACCGCGTTGTTTTCGACATGGTGGGGCGCGAACCTTGTGTTGGCGTTTCCATTTTGGCTAATAAGCATTAGTATATAAGTCTCTTCTGCAAAATGGCTACTGCATAAGGATGTGAATGGTATGCCCGTGAAGCGGAAGAGCCGCGGAAGGTCTAAGGGTGGCAAGGGAAAGAGTTCGTTGGTGCAGTGCAACGGCTGCGGCGAGCTCGTGCCCCGTGACAAGGCTAAGCGTGTTTCTCGCAGGATTTCGATGGTGGACTACTCTTTGGCTAAGGAGCTTAGGCAGCAAGGTGCTTACATTGCTGCCCCTGTAGAGACCAGGTTCTACTGCGTTTCCTGCGCCGTGCACCGCGGCGTTGTGAAGGTGCGCGCTAGAGACGACCGGAGAATGCGCCAGAGGAGACGATTCTAACCCTTTTTTTGTCTAGATGCCTTATGAACGTAGACCGTTCGCTGGAGCACGGTGAGGTTTGTCAACACTGCGAGTACAGCTACGCTCCAGTTTAGGGCTTCGAACCAGAAGAAGGCGGCAATGCTGCCCACCGCTAGTATCAGCATCCTCTCAGCCCGTTCTGCCAAACCGACAGTTTCCATCCTGAAGCCCGTTGCCTCTGCCCTCGCGCGTGCATAGCTCACCAGCAAGGAACCCACAAGCGCTAGAGAGCCCCATAACACGTTGCAGAGGTTGCTGACTATTAGGGCGACGAGTATGCAGGCGTCTGCATAGCGGTCAAGCAGCGAGTCTAGGAAACCCCCGAAGACCGTTGCTTCGCCGTGGAGCCTCGCCACGATTCCGTCTAGTGCGTCGCATAGCCCCGAGAGCAGGAATACTGAGGGTGCGATTATGAGAAAGAGGTGGTTGTACTGCGAAGCCCAGTAGAGGAGTCCAGCCAGAAGAGCGAGAAGGATCCCTACCGCACTGATGTGGTTGGGCGTCAATCCTGCGTTGTGGAGCATTCTCGCCGTTCCTTCGAGGATGGATTGGACTCTCGCTTTAAGACGTGTCAGCACAGGGCCTCACGGTGAGTATTTATTGTGGGCAATGTTTATTTAAAAAGTGGCTCTGAAAGCATAGGGACGAGAAGATGGTTCAGATGATCGAGGTCAGTCGGTTGAAAGTTGATGATCACACGGCTGTGGGTTTGCGGGTTGTCTTGCCTGACTCTCCGCCCCTAGTGGCTTTGATTGGAGAGAAAGGTTTCATCATGTGTGGGTTCATAAATATGGAGGCGGCAGAGAAACTGGGAACTACTGCAGCGATGGTCAGCGGTGTGAAAACCTGTGACGACGTTCTCAGCGCCGAAGTCAAAGCGACGACTTCTAAAGCTGAGATGATGGGCATAAAGCCGGGAATGAAAGGGGACGAAGCCGTTAAACTGCTGTTCTAGTAGGCTACTGCCACCCTGACTAGACTTGAAGCTCTTTTGCCACAGACAATGCATTTGCCCGTTGCCTCTTCCTTGACGTCGAGAGGCGTGCCCAGAACTCGCGCGTTCACCTGCTCTTCAAGCATGTGTCCGCATTCTGCGGCGCCGCACCAGAGAAGCTCCATTATTCCAGCTTTTTTCCTCAGCAATTCGTTCGCTTTCTCTAAGTTATCAACTCGATGTATCCGTGCCTTCATCTCCTTCCACGCCTTCTCTCGCATGTCGGCAGACATTTGCCCCATCAGCGTGGATAGCCGAGTCGGCAGATCGCGGACTTTGCAGGCCTGCTTCTCGAAAGTGTCTCGGCGGACCAGGGTGACTTGCTCTTCTTGCATGTCTCGGGGGCCTATCTCTATGCGCACAGGGATGCCGCGGAGCTCCCAGTAGTAGAACTTGGCTCCCGGGGTCATCTCATCCCTCTTGTCGATTTCAGTCCTGAAGCCATGGTTTCGCAGCTTCTTCGCTACTTGCTCGCACGTTTCTACGATGGGCTTCTGGTCTCCCCTCTGTAGAATCGGGACGATTATGGCTTGGACTGGAGCAATTTGTGGCGCCAAGACGAAGCCGTTGTCGTCTCCGTGGACGCTTAGCAGCGAGGCGATCGCCCGTTCACTGATGCCGTAGCACGTCTGCCAAATATACTCGTGCGAGCCTTCCTTGGTTTCATATTGGATGTCGAAGGCGTTCGAGAAGTTTTGACCCAGGTTGTGCACCGTGCCTGACTGCAGGGTGCGCCCGTCGGGCATAATGACGTCGAAGGAGATGGAGTACAGGGCTCCGGGGAACTTGTCCCAGTCTGGGCGGCGGCTTGTCGTGTAGGGGACGCCGCAGGCGTCGAAGAATGCTCTGTAGATCTGAAGCGCCTCTTCAATCTGGGCTTCAGCGTCTTCCGAGGTGGCGTGACTCGTGTGGGCTTCCTTGAAGGTGGTGACTTCGCGGACTCTGATTATCGGGCGTGTGGTCTTGGTTTCGCACCGGAAGACGCTGCTTATCTGGTAGAGCTTCTGCGGCAGGTCTGCGTGGCTTCGTATCCAGAGTTTGAGCATGGGGTAGATGGCTGTTTCGCTGGTCGGTCTCAGCGCATACCTGATTTCCAACGGTTTTGCGCCGCCGTGGGTTATCCAGAACACTTCGTTCTCAAAGTCTTTTATGTGGGCTGCTTCTTTCCGCAGGTTCGTCTCGGTGACCATGATAGGGAATTGCACTTCGTCGTGTCCACGGGCGTCGTGCAGGTCGCGCAGGATCTGGGTGACCCGCCGCCTTATCTTGAATCCGTAGGGAAGCCAGATGCCGCATCCCTTAATCGGGTAACGATAATCCAGAATTCCTGCTTCTATGAGCATGCGGCGGAACCATTTGCCGAAGTGCTTGTCCCGTTCTTCATGTTTGGCGGTTGGCATGATTGTATTCCAGCTTAGAGTATTCTTGTTCCTTCAGTATTTTAACATTTAAGCTGCGGGAATTCGGTGTAACTTCCTTCTCTCATGATTAGCTGGCCACTTTGAGCAGGAGAAAAACCGACATAATTATCAGACCTACAATCAGCATTCTCATTCCATGCAGAACCATACTCCTCTTCGATATTCTTCCCAGAAGAGCGCCTAGGATAAACATTATTGTCAAGCTAACTACTATGGAAAGTTGGTTTGCAGAGGCGGTTGAGAACACGCCTGCTAATGACAGTAAGAAGGGCAAAAGGCAAGCCAGGGCTGCCAAAGCAGGCGCCAAACCACCTACCAGCGCTGCCCACAGCGATGCAAAACGGCCGGCTCTACCCACCACAGTATCCTTGAGCTCTGTAAGCATCGACTTCTCCAAGGTTTTCATCTCGCCTGTGCGTTCTGCCTCTTCAGTCATGTATACCCCAACGAAACCCGACAAGCTCATAGCTAAGGCGGCTCCCAAGCCCGGCCAAACTATCCAGAACTCGTCGGTTATCCCGGCTACGGAGGCGCCTGCGACGATGCCTAGGATCGTGGTGGTTCCATCGAAGGCATTCATCACAAAATATCTTCTGCTTAACGGAGCGATTCCGCTGATGTTTATGTACCGTCTGATCTTGTTGAGAAACTTCATGGAGCTTTAGCTCGGTTAGATTCGGGCTGAACTGTCTTGTGGGGTCTTCACTGTTTCGACGAGCACTCTGCCTGACGCGACTTCGTCTATCGAGTGGATGGTGGCGCCCATTTCTTCGAGCTTCTCTTTAACTACCTCGAAGTCTATCTTGCTCCCGACCAACGTGATTTTGGCGTTCTCCACCTGTTGATCAATCTCGTAAATTACGACGTTCACGCCTTCGATGCCGTCGAGGCGGCTGAGGGCTTGAGAAAGGTCGATTACGTTGGGTTTGTGAGGTTTCAAGACGTCGAGGACGAGTCTTCTAATCATGACGGACGACTCGATATAATTTACGTCTCCGAGTTTTAAACCTTTACTTATCCTTGAGATGTGGGTTTGGCTTCAGGTTTGTAGAGTCTCTTTTCGTAGGCTCGTCTGGCTTTGACCTTGCCTCCGTATTGTGGTGTTGCCACTCGCCGTTCCACGTTCTTGGCCCTGGCTACGGCTCTCGCAATCCGTGTCTTCGACGGCCGTCGAATCCTAGGCGGCTTCTCCGGGACCGGGGTGAAAGGCTTCTTGGCCGCTCCGGTCGTTCTCCGCCTTCTCTGCATCTGCGCGGCCCCGTTGATCGGCTCCTTCTTGAAGGTCACGGTTCGTCCCTTCAGGTCGATGCTTTGGACCTTCCAGCCGACGTTTGCCCACGCGTAGCCTTGCGGGGATGACTCGCTGTTGTTCCACCACTCTTCACTCCGCAGAGCGCCGAGCGGCAGGTCGCTTTGGATGATGCCCTCGATGGCACGGAACGTGACAGTGATTACGCTCGTGAATTGCCCCCGTCGCCACAGATACTCTCGCAACGACGCATACTTGGAGCCACCGCGCCGAGGCGAGACAATTCGTCGTGCACAGTGGAGGCAGATAAGGTCTCTCTGCTCGCTCCACAAGTTCGTAGTCATGCAGCTCCGGCAGTGGAGTTTGCTGCAGATCTGGCAACGCCTAAGCGTGTAGAGGGGCACCACTCTGCCGCAGATGGTACACTCGTCTTTCATACACGTAGTCATTAGCATACAGGTTGAAAAACATGTTGACCAAAGCGCGCGTCGGTTAGAACACGATCAGCGTGAACAAGCTGGTGTTCACCAACAGAAGAACGCCTTGAACGATACACACTAACCCAAGAATTAGCGCCACAGGTCTCGAAGTCACGATCATGCTCACCAGCTTGAAGACGTCTTCGATGAACTTGAACACCATAAAAGCCAGAAGTGCGGGGATGAAGAATATCGCCGCATACGCCCACGTCGACGAGACACCTAGCACCGTTTCCGGAAGAGGAAACAGCAAGTAGACGAGGCCGAGGCATATGCCGCCTGCGATCAAGCCGACCAGCGCTGCCCACGGAACATCCTTCAACGGCTTCAAGAACAAAGCCAGACCGGAAAACACCAGCAGAAACCGTGTTCCCAAGTCCCACGCGTCTGCTACCCAAACGCTTCCAGCGGTAACCAGTAGGAGGATCCCGACGAAGAAGCCGAAGAGCGAAGCAACTTTCACCGTTGTGCTTATCGACTGTCCGACGAGGGGCGCGCGTTTTGCCAGCCGCTCCAACAACCATGACGTGGCAAACATGCCTCCGAGAATCAGGATAAAGGGTGTCCAGTCCACTAGATAACTCAAGTCCAACTCTGTGCCTCAACAGTGATTAGTTACGGGTCGACGCTCTTTTAATGCTTGCTCCTTTCATCCCAGCTTGCGCCACTGTGGTGTAGTCTCCCCATACGCACACAACCCTATTATCCATGAACTAGTAGTGGTCAAACCAAGATGTAGTGATGTCTATGAGGATAGGGTTCTTTGTCTGGGAATATCCGCCGGCGTTAGTTGGAGGCTTGGGCACTTATGCTGATTACATGACGCGTGAGTTCATCAACATGGGCCACGACGTTACCGTCTTCACGCTTAACCCCGGTAACCTAAAGACCCGTGAAGTTTTCAGGGGAGTTGAGATACACCGTCCGAAGATAGTGGACGTCAGTAACGTGTTCCCGATGTTTGTCGCCGATGACCTGTGCAGGTGGGGGACCAACATCCGGTTCTTCAATGACATATTTATCTACAACGCCCTTAGCGCGGCCAAGTTCATCAACAGTGTCGTGAAGAAGGAGGGCTATCACTTCGACGTCGTCTGCGTTCACGATTGGCTGAGCGGCATCGCGGGGATAACAGTCAAGAACGAAACTAAGCTTCCAGTAGTCTTCCACGTGCACAGCACTGAGTGGGGCAGGAGTGGAGGCCACGGGTCAGGAGTCGTCTCCCACCTGGAGACCGCCACCGCCAACACGTCCGATCACATAATCACTGTAAGCGACGCCATGAGGGAAGACCTCACCCGCCATGGGTGGCCCCCCACGAAGGTCAGCGTCGTCTGGAACGGCGTTGACCCCAAAGGGTACAACCCAAATGTTTGCGGGAAGGAGGACGTTGAACGCATACGGAGAAAGTACGGAGTAGACGGCAATTGGAATATGCTTCTCTTTCTCGGTCGTCTTACGTGGGTGAAGGGTGTCAGGAACCTTGTACAAGCCATGCCCCTGGTTCTGAAGAACCATCCGAAGACCAAGCTGGTGATACTCGGCAAAGGAGAGGAGCAGAAGGACGTGCTTGAAATGGCACACAGGCTCGACATCTCGGATCGAGTAACTTGCTGTTTCGAGTTCGTGCCCGAAGGCGAACGCATACTGCACTACGCCGCAGCCGACGCGTGCATCTTTCCCTCCGTCTACGAGCCCTTCGGCATAGTCAGCCTCGAAGCCATGTCCATGGCGAAGCCCGTCATTGTCGGCGCCCAAGGAGTCGTGGGCTTTCGGGAACAGGTGATTTCGTCCGGCCCTGAACAAAACGGTGTGCACGTGAACGGCAACGACCCAGCAGATATCGCGTGGGGAATAAACGAAGTGCTGAAGGACCCTGAGAAGGCAAAACAGTGGGGCCTCAACGGTCGGCAAAGGGTGATGCAGTACTTCACGTGGCGAAAAGCTGCAGAACAAACCTTAGGCGTCTACAATTCGATCAAACAGACTCTCGAAAACAACGAGCCGGTGGTACAATATGCTCCTCTCGAGGAAATTCCCGCAGCACAAGAGCCGTCTCAGATGTAGTCCAGAAGCTGTGTGAGGTTTCTAATCCTCTCAACATCCTCTTCTCCGACAGTACCCTCACGGTCGACAAGCCACGTTCTCAGACCACATTTCTTGGCGCCTCTGTAGTCATATTCCACGTGATCACCGACGAAGATGACTTCCTGCGGAGAGAGGCTTAACTCCTTCAGCGCTTGCAGGAACATCTCTCTGCTCGGCTTCATTCTACCAACCAAGTCTGACGTGATCTCCACGTCGAAAAGGCCAGTCAGTCCAACTCTCGACAAAATCTCTCTAACGTCACTTACTAGTCCGTTCGTTACGAGACCGATTTTCAGACCCTTCTGCCGGAGCCGTCGAAGCGTCTCTTGAGTATCTGGATATAGTTCCACGCTGCAATATTGCCACCACACCTCCGATATGCGCTTTGCAAGGCGAACTTTCTCGTTGCGAACCCCCAGATGCTCCAACACCTGCATGTTCCATTTGTGCCAAAATGCGTCGCCGAGGACTGGCATCTCCTCAATATCCACGTCTTTCTCGGCAAGTCCCCTTGCCCGCTCAACCTCCTCGACAGATCGTTCGATGCCATGTGCCTTCAGTATGTTCGCCATCACTTCGGAGACCGGTTGGCTTTTTATCAGCGTTCCGCCCAGGTCAAAGAGAACCGCCTTCATCTTCATTGTCGTCGCCTCGGTCAGGCTCCCACTTCAGGACACCTCGTTAAATAACGTTTCCGCCAAGAACGTGCCACACCTGAGTGCAGAGACTGCGAAAAACTCTCGTTCCTTACACCAGAAAAAACGAAGCTGCGCGCGCAGGAAAGCAGCCTGCCTGCACGAAAGGGAATCTAGGTCCCACGAGATGATGAGCGCCTGAAGACGGTCGTAGACGCTGGTTTTCGCGGACGCAAGGTGCTCAAAGGCTGAAAGGCCTAAATTCCACCTTTCGTTTCACTCGCCTCTCACCGACCTTTGCGCTGCCTTCGGCTCCGACTGCTGCTGCCCGCCCGCCTCGCTTTGGGACAGGGATGAGTACAGTCCGTGCGTGAAGTCCAGCAGATGCGTTGGCAGGGGAGAAGCAGCTACGAGAGGATGGTTCCCAGAATGGATTTCAAGTCTAATATGGCGAACATCAGGCAGACAGCGACTGAAAGCCCAAGCATCATGAGCATGGCTTTGGGCTCGACAGGCAATGTTACTGGGTTCTCCTCTGTTTTCTTCTCGATGGCATACTCCTTTATCTCAGTCGTGTCCACGTCAATCCGCACTCTTGCGAGGAGCTTTTTTCCCACGTCCGCCTCGACCACGTAGTGCTGGTTCTCGATGGAGGCCTTCTTTGGTCTTATCCCTCTGCTATGCCCCAAGGATTTCAGAAAGGCAATGGTCATCGATGTGACCTGCTGAGCGTTTAGAGGTCTAGTCTCTAACTGGGTCTTCTGAGCTAACGCTTGCGAAGGGGTTGTTTCCCCAATCGTTGCTGCCATCGAGCAAGTCACCTGCTTTTTGTTGAGTTGATGGACAATCATAATAAGGAAGTGTGTGTATTGCCCCCAACAAACTTGGGTCTCTGCAGATCAGCGTTTGAGTATCGACAGTACCGCGACAGCGACGAAGGCTATGCCGGCGAGGAATCCGTTTCCTGTAACGAGCCAGACCACGAGGGCGATGATGGCGGCGGGCAGAACGAAGAGAATGACTTTCACGGAGGCTACGATGATGATTATGCCTATGAACAGAAGGGCTAAGAGCAGGAGCCATTCGGACACGCCGAAGTTCAATGGCACCGTCGGAAACATGGAATGCACTATTGATTCTGACGGATTAAAACCTTCTCAAGTGCAGAACGCTATTTCTCTTTGCGCGCAAAATTCTCGAGGGCATGCGTACAGTCGAGCAGTTGAAACTCGTAGTGAACGCTCAAGACTAGCCCCGTGAAGAGCATGGCAAAGCCGATGATGGCCAGAAAGGGCATTCTCAGGAGCAGCAACTCCAAGACCGTGAGTCCTGTGCCGAGAGCCCACACCACGCTCCCTAAGAATCGGGCCTGACGAAGCTTAACTATTCTTTCCTTCATATAGTCCGTGATGTCTGACACGACTTTCACCGTTTCTTTAGGTGAAAACGTGGAGGCAGTATATAAGTGCTGACTACAATTGTACGTTAGACAAGGAAATCTCAGGCTTTGCAGCCTGAATCAGCAACCCACGAATGTCTAGAATGGAGAACGAGTACATGACGCAGAAGGTGATAACGCTTGTCTCAGATTTTGGGTTGAGAGACCCTTACGTGGCAGAAATGAAAGCCGTGATACTCACGATATGCCCCCACGCGAGAATCTTTGACATTAGCCATCAAGTCGACAAGTTCGACGTTCGCATGGGGGCCTTCACCCTAGCCTCTGCCGCTCCGTACTTCCCCGAAGGCACGGTGCACGTTGCCGTGGTTGATCCCGGAGTAGGGTCTCGACGTCGCCCGCTAGTTGCTGAAACAAGACGCGGCTACCTTGTCGGACCGGACAACGGTGTGCTTATGCTAGCTGCCTTAAAGGAAGGTCTGAAACACGTTTACGTCATCGAGGCCCGAGACTACATGCTCCCGAAGGTCTCGAGGACATTCCACGGACGAGACGTGTTCGCGCCTGCTGCTGCTCACCTAGCCCGGGGCATCGAAGCCTCGCGGTTTGGAAAGGAGACAGCTGAATACGTGATTCCTGAGTTCGCGAAACCGCGGGTTAAAGAGAATGTCGTGGCTGGTGAGGTGTTGCAGGTGGATGACTTTGGTAACATAATCACGAACATACCCAGAACCATCGTGGACGACCTGCATGTTCGTAGGGGCGAGCTTCTGAGAGTGAGAGCCGGCGGGAAGGCGGAATCACTTCGGTTCTGCGTCGCCTATGGACAAGTCGGCAAAGGCAAGCCTCTCGCCATAGTTAGCAGTCATGATTTCTTGGAGATCTCCGTGAACCAAGGCAACGCTGCCCGATTCTTCGGAGTGAAGAGTGGGGACCCGATAGTGATTATGCGTTAGTGTGCGGCTGAACCTTGTCCGTCTTTGCGAGTTCTCGGATTCTTCCCACGCCGTCAATCTTGTTGATGTACATCGCGATGCTCGTTGGCACGAGTTCCTGCCAGCTCTCACCCGTGAGCATTCTCTCCCGTATCTCTGTGGCAAGATACACGTGGCGTTTGTTATATGGTATCGCCTTCACGGGGAACCCTGCTTCCATGAACAGTCGACGTGTCAGCGGCTCGTTGGTGTAGACGTTCTCGAACCTCGGGGTATAACCCTTCACCTCCGCGACCCACATCATGTGGACGTGCATGTCGCGTATCGGGATAATCCAATACTTTGAGGATGGGATTTTGGCTTCCTCTAAGGCGCGTCGCACCATCACGACGCGTTCGCCTGCCGTGAAGGGGTTGTCTAGTCGGTGGCTGTATTGGGCACTGCCGATGACGATGACTACTTCGTCCATTTCGGAGAGAATGTGCTCTACAGCATGCAGGTGACCGAGGTGAAAGGGCTGAAACCTGCCTACGTAAAGTCCGCGCTTAGTCATAGCTGCAGCCTCGCTGCTGATGGGTATACTGTGGT
>CAYNAW010000004.1:0-51050 GCA_964395545.1 uncultured Candidatus Bathyarchaeia archaeon
CACAGTCTATTGTGAAGGCGGCAACACGATTAAAGCATTGTTGCTTCGAAATACGATGCTAAAATCAAGAGCACAAATCACGCGGGTCAACCAGGAATGCACGGGCGCGAGGCGGGAAACGCGGGTCCAGCCGAGGCATGCCCAAGATTCCTGCGGTGGGCCACGGACCCGCGGAGCAGCAGAGGTTTACCGAAGAGTTAAAATGCGTCACGTCCTGTTTATCCCACGACGAGCGGACGGAAGGAAGGTTTTCATGGGAATCACTGCACGAAGCCGAATGAAGTCCCCGTGGCTGTTCCACCTGAACAGCGGGTCCTGTAACGGGTGCGACATCGAAATCGTGGCCACGCTGACCCCGCGCTACGATGCGGAACGGCTAGGCTGCGTGCTCGTGGGCTCCCCGCGCCACGCCGACGTGCTGCTGGCCACCGGTCCGGTCACGCGGCAGATGCTCCCACGCTTCATCCGCGTCTACGAACAGGTCCCGGAGCCCAAAGTGGTTGTCGCCGTCGGCACGTGCGCCACGTCGGGCAGTCCGTTCACCGGCAGCCAGATGGTCGAGGGCCCGATGGATAAGATCATCCCGGTCGACGCGTACGTGGTGGGCTGCCCCCCGAGACCAGAGGCCATCGTGAAGGGAATCGTCACCGCGATGAAGAAGAAGTTTGGGTGAGACCGACGTGGCAGACTCTGGCGGCGCCAAAGAGATTCAAGTGGACTACAGCCGGCTGCGCGTCCCGTTCGGACCGGTCCATCCGGCCCTGAAAGAGCCGATTTCGCTGAGGGTCACTGTCCGACGGGAAGAGGTTGTCGACGTCGACGTGCAGTTAGGCCACGTGCACCGCGGAATCGAGGCGTTGGCCGAACATCGAAATCTCGCGCAGGCGCTGTACCTGGTTGAACGCATCTGCGGCATCTGCTCGCACAGCCACACCACCTGCTTCATCCAAGCGTTGGAGAGAATCGGAGGCATCACGCCGTCAGCGCGATCGCTGTACTTGAGAACGCTGATTTTCGAGTTGGAACGCCTGCACAGCCACCTCCTGATCCTCGGCGTCATGGCGTACGAAGTGGGATTCGACACCCTCTTCATGTTCGCCTGGCACGCCCGCGAAGACGTGCTCGACCTGTTTGAAGAGATCACCGGCAACCGGGTCCACCACTCGATGAACACGCTGGGCGGAGTACGCTGGGACGTCTCGCCGCAGCACCTGGACAAACTCACCCAAAGCGCGAACAAGCTGGAGAAGGCGGCGAACTACCTCCGTGACGTGTTCCAAGACCGGACGGTCGAAAAGCGACTGTGCGGCGTCGGGGTGCTCGCTCGCGAGGCGGCGCGAGACCTCTGCGCGGTCGGTCCGATTGCCCGCGGATCCGGCCTGGACACCGACGTTCGCGTCGATCACCCGCACGCGGCTTACGGGGACTTGAAGGACAGCTTCGCCGTCGCCGTCAGAGACGGCGGCGACGCGTACGCGAGGACCGAGGTCCGACTCCTGGAGCTGTTCGAGTCGATCAACATCATCCGGACCATCGCCGATGCCTTGCCTCCGGGCCCAACGAAGCTGGAGACGAACGTGCTGCGCCTGAAGAAGGACATCCCAGCAGGGGAAACCGTCTCAGTGGTCGAGGCGCCGCGGGGCGAGCTGCTGCACTACGTCAAGACCAACGGAAAAGACGGGTTACACCGCTTGAAGATCCGGACCCCGACCAACGCCAACGTGCTGAGTCTGAAGCCCATGCTCATCGGCGGCGAACTCGCGGACATCCCGGTGGCTCTGGCCTCCATCGACCCGTGCATGAGCTGCACCAACCGGCTGGTAGTGGTCGACGCGGAGCAGCACGCGGAGACGGTGATGGACCTCGATCGGCTGCGACGACAGAGGAGACCCCCGTGTACACGCTAGTGGCGCTCCTGCTGACGCTGCCGTTCGTGACGTTAGTGAGCCTGCTGTTCGACGGCATTGACCGAAAGATCCACGCACGAATGCAGAACCGCATCGGCCCCCCGGTCATCCAACCCTTCTACGACTTCATCAAGCTGTTCAACAAAGAGCGCGTCGTGCCTCTGACCGCGGCCTCAGGGATCTTCACGGCGTCGCCCATCATCGCCGTGTCGGCCGCCATCTTGGCCGCGGCCATCCCCGTGGCCAACGTCCTCACCGGGACGAGCATGGTCGGCGACTTGCTGCTCATCATGTATTTGCTGGCGATGTTCTCGATCATGGTCATCATCGGCGGTTCCTCGTCCGGCAACCCGTACGGCGCGATCGGTTTCGCACGCAAGATGATGATGCTCATCACCTACGAGATCCCGCTGCTCATAGCGATTGCATCGCTCGCGTTCAACCCGCACCTGTCGCTGGCGCACTACGACGTTGTGCAGACGCAGGCGCGTACGGAGTCGCTCCTGGTGTTCACTTACCCGAGCATGGCGGTTGCCGCCGCCGCGTTCTTGCTGTGCATGCCCGCGGCCGCGACGGTGGTGCCGTTTGACATCCCGGAGGCGAAGACCGAGATTGCCCACGGTCTGCTCGTTGAGTACGGAGGCCCATACTTGGCACTGATGAAGCTGGCCAAGGCGACCTCGAATTTCGCGTTGGCCTTTCTGGCGGCCACGCTCTTCTTCTACGTGCCCGCCCTGGTTGAAGGCCGCGTGCCGCTGGGCGCCCCGGGGAGTCTCGCGGTATGCCTGGTCATTACGTTGATCATCATGCTGCTGACCCTCACGGTGCCTCGCACCGTTCTCGCGCGGCTCAAAGTGGGGCAGGCTTTCAAGTTCTACTGGCTGGGTCCCCTGATTCTGTCCGTGGCGTCGCTCGGACTGTCAATCGTGGGACTGTAGGTGACAATGGGTGAAGCTGGGAAAAATGCTTCGTGAAACGCTGCGAACGCTGTTCCGCCGACCGGTGACGGTGCCATATCTGACCAAACCAGGGGCAATGGTGCCGGTTCCCGACCGATTCAGAGGGAAGATCGTCTATGATGAGACCGCGTGCATCGGCTGCCTTCTGTGCATTCGAATATGCCCCAGCGGAGTGATCACCTCGACGGAGAAGAAGAAAGTGCGATTCAACCTTGCTCGGTGCATGCTGTGTGGCCAATGCGCGGGGATTTGTCCCAAGGAGGCCATAAAGCTGAGTGCGGACTTTGAAATCGTTGTCGAAGAAAAAGAGGAGCTGATCGTTCAATAAAATTTAAAGACCCGAGTCGACTAGATGATGGGTAGGGATATGCGTGCCGTCACCCTCGCGTGAAACGGTAGTTTTGGTCCTGAAAAACGTGGTCTACCGCCACTCGGAGTTCAAATCGCTAGAGGAATTCTTGGTCGAGAGATACGGGTTCGGCAAAATTGAAGAAAAGAAATGCGCCATTTCGGAGTTGAGAACGATCAAGCATGAAGGCGCCGCGTCGGAGGAGGAAATCGAGAGGAAATTCGACTCGTACAAGATTTTCGAGGGCAACTACCTGGACTCGCGAATCAAGATCTGCATCATGGGCGGCATCACCGAGGACGAGGACTTCATCACGGGAATCGGAGAAAAAGAGCAGTACACGGTCTACACAACCGCCTACCAGATGATCAAATTCGTGGCAGACAGCGGCTACGCCATCCAACAGCTGATTGAACGGCTGACGACGGACCTGGGACTGGACACCAAACCCCAAGAATGGACGTTCCATCGAAGCAGAGAGGCTTAGGACCCCCCGACGAGGCCGATCAGAAGCTGCGGCTGAAGACCCACCACGATTGCGACGATCGCCAGAATCATCGTGGGAAGCCACATGGTCACGTGCACTTCAGTGGCAGGCTTCAGTCGATCGCTTTCCTCGCCCAGGAAAATCAGCTGAAAGGCGCGAACCAAGAACACGAACGCGATCATCGACACGCCTACGAGCATGACCACTGCGACGATGGCGACAGAAAGCCCCACGGTGGAAACCAGAAACGCGTAGACGGCGTTGTAGAGCAGCCACTTGGCATAGAAGCCGCTCAACGGCGGGAGCCCGGCCAGCGAGAGGGCACAGATCAGGTAGCTCACCGCGGTCTTGTTCATCTTCTTGACCAAGCCGCCCAGCGACCGCATGTTCGGGGTGCCGCTGGTGAAGAACACCGAGCCGAGGCTGAGGATGAGCCCGGCTTTCATCAACGCGCTGTTGATCAAGTAGTACTGGCCAGCGACGAGGCTCAACGTCGGGGTGAGCAGCCCGAGGACAAAGACGATGTGCCCGAACTCGTCGATGCTGCAGTAGGCCATCATGCGGTAGAAATCCCGCTGGGGATAGGCCAGCAAGACGCCGAACACCATGGAGATCAGCCCGAGGCCCATCATGAACGCGATGATGAGGGGGGAGGGATAGACCGCGTAGAACGGGACGACGAGTTTGTACAGGGCAAGCAGCAGGGCCACCGGCTCGGCGCTGAAGAACCCGTTGATGACTATGGTGGAGGCAGGAAACACGTCAGGGACCCATCCGTGAAAGGGAACCAGCCCTACGTCGGCGCCGATGCCTACGATGAAGCACGCGACGGCCAACATGAGCCACTGAGGCCGCTGGAGGAGAAGCGTGTGCACTTCGGGATCGTGCAGGATCACGTCCAGATTGGAGGTGCCGGTCAAGAGGAACACGGTCATCGTGCCCAACAGAACAAACAGCGCACTGATGGCGATGATGATGAAGTACTTGAAGGCGGCCTCGGGGGACAGCTTACTCGGATTGTGCGCCACCAGGATTACTGACACGCCGACCACCAGTTCGACGAAGACGAATATGCCGAACAAGTCATGAGAGAGGAGTAATCCGAGCATACAGGAGAGAAAGAGCAGCAAGAAGAAGTTGTACAGACCCGGCTTCAATCGGCCGCCCGGCTCCGCCTTCACGTTGTACAGCGATGCCAGGAAGAAGATGAGGGCCACCGCAGCCATCGCGGCGGTGTTGGTCAGGTCGGCGCGCAGCGAAAGCTCAGGAGTTTCTAGGACGCCGCCGGCCAGAACGTCGGGAACCATGGTCAGCACCGTAGCCAGCGTCAAGGCGGCGCCGACGAGAAGCGCGATCTTGGCGAATTTCTTGGAGAAATCCGCAAGAAACCAGAAAAGACTCGTGAAGAGGCATAACACGCCGGTGAAGATAGGAACAACGAGCGACAGCAGCGGCAGCAGAGAATACATTACCCGCGCCTCCACTTCTTAATCGAAAGCGTCCCATAATCCCGGTAGGCTTCGATCACGATGTAGACCCCGGCAGCCGTCACAAAGACCATCAAGACCAGTATGAGCGCGATGAGGAACAGGGGACTCTGCGAGAAAAGGGGATAAAGCGCGTTCTCAGCCATGTTGAGCCCGACGAGAATCTTCAACGGATCTTCGCGTGACACCATGAAGAACACGGACAGGGAGAACATCAACATGCTGAACGGGACCGCTTCGAGGTTCACAGGAAACGACACGTACGGACTCAGCAGAATCGCATAAGGAATCACCGCGGCGGCAACGCAGACGGCGGCGCGTCGCACGCCCCCCACTGGACGATCAGCCAGATTCTCGGTCTTCAGCATTCCCAAGTGGATAATCAAGGGAATCACGATTGCGCACGCGAACCACTCGGCGAAGGTAATGGAGAAGCCGGTGAGCGCTTCCAGATGCAAGCCCAGGACGAGGTCTAAGAAGCTGCTCACGAGGTCCACCGTTCCTATGGCGATCGCCTGCAATGAGAGAAACAGAATGGCCTGGCGGGTATTCCGCGCAAAAAGCGTGATGATGGTCGCGCCCGTGGCAATAATCAACGTTACTACGATTGCCGGGTCCACAGCTCACACCGCCAAAATCGCCACGAGGACCAGGACGACGGCGCCGGCTACGAAAGACACGACCGCCGCAAGGTACCTCTGTTCAATGTCCAAGCGCAGCAGCTTCTCACAGGAGCCAAAGAACGCGCGCGACACCCTGTCATACAGCCGGTCAACGTCGAGCGCCGCGCAGACCTGATCGATCTTCAACGCGGTTGTCAGCGTATGATAGAAATGGGTCGCCCGCACGCTCTCGAGCACGGTCGTGTCTTCGCCGCAGAGGAAAGGTTTGAGCGCCTCCTCCTTCTTGATGAAGCTGCGCTCGATGCTGGCGGCGCTCCGTTTTGAGGCAAAGTACACTCCGGCCGCCAAGACACCCACGCACGACAGGAAGGCCACCGTGGCCCACATCGGGTTCCAGAAACCTGAACCGGTCAGAATGTCATCGAGCACCAACGACACTTCGGACCCCGCCCACGGGTGCAGCTGCCCGATTGCGGGCAGAACGAGGCTGTTCAGCAACAGTTGCGGATAGACTCCGAAACCTAGAAGACACGCCGAAAGAATCGCCATAGGAAACAGCATCAACGCCGGGCTCTCGGTAACCTCCCGCTGGTACTCAGGCGCCGAGCCGAAGAAAGTCGCGTGGAACAGTCGCAAGATGGCGGCGGTCTTGAGAACCGAGCCCACGAGCAACAGGATCGCGAAAAGAGGCGCGTTCAACTCCAACGAGGCATGGATGCCCAGCCACACCGCCGTGAAGTAGCCGAGAAAAGGAAACCCGGCGACCGAAAGCGCGCCCAAGCTTCCCAACGCAGCGGTGATCGGCATCGAGTTGCTCAAGCCGCCCAGACCGTTCATCGAGGTTTCGCCGACCCGGAATATCGCGCCGCCGACGGCCAGAAAAATCAACGCGGAAAAGAGAACGTGATAGATCATACCGAGGAGCCCAGCGGCCAATCCCAAATGCGTCACAAACCCGAGCGTCATCACAGTGCCGCCTAACGCCGACACGTCACAATACGCCGCAACGCGTTTGCTGTCGGTCTCCACCAATCCGAAAAGCGCGGCGACGATCAGCGTGACGCCGCCGATGACGGAAATCACGAGGCTCCACAGGTTGATGTTGCCGAACAACAGGGACAGCTGCAGCGGGACCCCGCCCGCCGCCGCGACGAGAGGAGCGAAGATCTGCCCGAAAAACCGGACCAGCAAATACAATCCCATCAAGAACCCGCCGTGAACATACACGACGATCGGAGTGGCGGTAACGGTGGCGTCCGGAAACCACGTGTGCAAGGGAAACTGGACCGCCTTGGGCAGTATCCCGACGAAGAACAGCAGAGCAGCCAAGGGCACGACGGGATGCCCCAGCAGCGCCTCGCTCCAACGGTGAATCTCCCACGTGCCGACCGCTGGATAAATCAGCACTGCGCCCACCACCAAACAAAAAGTGCCGATGTGCGTCATAATGAAGGTCTTGAACGACGCCGCTCGAGATGCCGGATCCGCATGCCAAAAGCCGACGAGGACGTAGGCGCAGATGCTGGTCATCTCCCAGAAGACCAAGAATGCCAACAAGTTGCCAGAAAAACAGCCGCCGAGAAGCGAGCCCAGAAAGAACAGCATGAACGGGTAGGCTCGGTTAAAGGTGGGAGGGGCGTAACGATGTCGGTTTTCGGGACCGAGATACTTGACCGAATAGGTGATAGCCACCGCGGCAAGAAGCGCGAAAAAGAGCGCCGGAATCAACGCCAACGCGTCGACATGCACGCTCAGCGCAAACGCCCCCACGGGGAGAGCCAAGTCAAAAAACGAGGCGGCAACCGGACCAGTTTCGGTCACGACGTACGTCAACCCCAGCACCAGCGCAAACGTGGCATACGAAGCCATGACACACAGCGCCTTAGCGAGGTTGTTCCCAATCTTCGGAATCCTCGCGAGAAAGTAGATCGGCAAGGCGACGAGTAGCGGCAACAGCACGGCACCAAACGCAAGCGACGAGTGATCAACCAACGCTAATGACCCCCGACGCGTTCACGACGTGAAGCGGGTGCAGGGTTCAGATAATCGCGAAGCAACAGACCCCTCGCCGGAGGACATCGACAAATCATGGCGCGCTCGCGGTCTCCTTCGCGTCGTTTGCCACTGCGGCCTTTTTGCGCAAGGGGTAATCACCTTCAGGCCAATCGTCGGGCAGGATCAGCCGCTGCAGGTTCGGATGCCCTTCGAATTTCACCCCCAGCAAATCATGAACCTCGCGTTCATAGAGGCTTGCTCCCGGAACAATATCAGTTATCGTAGGGATGGAAACGTCAGCCAACGGTACCGTTACGTGTACAGTCAGCATGATACCCTTCGCACTGAAATGGTAGAGAAGCTCGACGGATGCGTCAGCTTCAAGACCGGTTATCGTAGACAAATGGGCAAAGCCTTCGCGTTTCAAGAACGCAATAGCCTTCCGCAACGAGGTGCGGGCTACGTCCACAGTGATTTGCCGTGGTCCAGAAGCCGCGATTTCAGAAGGACGCTGGGCATCCAAAACCTGTTTCAGCTTCCGAACCGCCTCGTCCTGCATTCGTCACCAGCTCTCCTAAGATTCCCCGGGGGATTGCTTTTAAGTCTTTCAGAAGCCCCCCCGCGTAGACGCCGTTCCGAGGGCAACTGCAGCCCGAGGCGACGCGCGCACCACACTCCTGGCTGTTGGATTCGAATATGTCCATGAGCACCAGGAAGTAATGATATATCGAAAGAGGAAATAGGGTGTTGCCATGAACCCATGAATCCCCAATAATAAGTCATAAATCGTAATATAGGTTAAATCTTTTAAGCACCTAGTCGTCTACAGATATGAATGCGAAAACAGGGCTGATTCAAATGGGAGAAAAAGCGAAACGGCTTGAGGACGACGTGGTGAAAGCGCTGACGACGGCGCAGATGGCGGCCGTGAAGGCGATGCTGGAGAAAGACCATGCAGTGGACTGCCTGTTCCTGCTGTTGCTGGGAAAAGGCAAATGGAAGAACGCGAAGGGGTTCATGAACAAGCACAACCTCACGCTCAGCGACGGCACCTACCGAGCGCGCATGATTGAAATCACCCAGAAAGGGTTCGCCAAGGCCACACCGATTGACCCGCTGAAAAAAGAGTACACCGCCACTGAACGGGGCAAGCGCTTGGCGTTAGCGTTGCTCGAGCTCCTTCGGGAAGCCTAAACGTCAGGCTGTTTTTAGGTCCCTCAGCACGGGTATCTTGCCGCGTCGACTAGAGAACCCGCTACAGCGGTGACCCCGGCCGCTAACCTAGCGTCCACGTCAACACTTCAGAGGCGTGGCTGAGTCTAAGAAAGCGTCTCTCGTAGACATAAGGGGGAAAAAAGGTGTTGTCGAGATGCGCGGCGCTATGATGCCTGCTGGTACGTCGGCGCGGGGCGGGGTCTTCGGAACAGCAGCACCAGAAAGGCAGTGAAGCCGGCAAAGGCCAGGGTGGTCAAGGCGAGCAGGTAGACGAGACTCGTCATGGTGGTGTTGACCGCGTGCTGTTCGCGCAGATCCTGCGTCAACTGGTCATTCGCGGCTTGCTCAGTCTCGTAGTAGTGTTTGTAGGGCGACTCGATGTAGAGTCTCGGATCATAAGTCGGCTGGTCAGAGGGCAACCACACTTCGACTTGGCCGTTCCACACTTGCGTCTTGGCTCTGACGAAGAGGGCAGTGTAGCCGGGCGCAACGTTGGTGGGCAAACTGAACGAGATGTAGAAGGTTTTGGTCTGCCCCGGGTCGATCTGCACCGGCAGGTCGCTGGGGGACGCGTAGAAGGTCTGAACGTACACGTTTCCATCGTCGTAGTAGTAGTCCACGGTGGCGGTCAACTCGGTGACGCGGATGGCGTCGGACTCGTCGTTGTAGATGACGAGCGTGACGTAGCCGGTGTCGCCCTGGTTGTACGTGGTCTTGTTGAGCGTGCACGTGGGAATCGTGGCTGCATATGCAACGGTGGGTGCCAGAAACAGGTAAATGAGCGGTAGAATTATGGCGAATATTTTCTTGTTCATTCTTTCTTGTTCTCCGGTTCTGATGTAAGATGCTTCAAGCGTTTGGAGTAAAAGAGTTATGAATCCAAAATGTGGATTTGGGCTGCACCTACCATAAACGCATCCGCCTGGGACGCCTGGATAGAATGGACCCGTCTTCTTTCCTGCATTGCTCGTAGAGGTCTAACAGAACAGACGGGTGGCACAGCCGCGGAGGAGGGCGATCCTCTCTGCCTCTTCGGTCAGACTCGATCAGACGGCATACCGGTGGCGGTCTTTGAACTCCTGCACTTTGCCGGCGTTCCAGCCGCGGACCTGCTGATAGTACCCCGTGATTCGGGACCAATGCTCCAGATCATCGCCGGTGGCGCCGCATCGTTTGCACGTGGGCTGCAGGTTGGCTTCGACGCCGCTGCACTGTCGGCAGATCGTCATGTCGCGCGTGAAGGCGAAGTAGGCGGCCAACGACTCGGTGGCGATGCGCCGGATGAGCTTCCACACGCTCTCGGCGGACGGGTTGCCTTCGCCCAGAAACACGTGGAGGATCGCGCCGCCCTTCGTCAACGGGTGGAAGCTGCTCTCGATGCCGATGCGGTCGACCAGCGGCATGCCCGCGGACGGGCGCACGTGGGAGCTGTTGGTGTAGTAGATGCCGCCGTTGCCAGTGTCGCCTTGCACGACGGCTTTGTCGCCGAAGACGCGCCTGTCGACCAGTGCCAGCCGATGTGAGCAGCTTTCGGCCGGCGTCTGAATGCAGCCGAACCGGTAACCGGTTTCCTCGGCGTAGGTGCCCACGCGGTTCACCATGTGTCGAATGACCTCCAGCCCGAACCGCCACGCGGTCTTGTCTTCGTGCAGTTCGCTGCCGAGGTGGGCCTTCAGCAGCTCGTTGAGGCCGACGAACCCCACGTTCAGCACTTGTTTGTCCAAGTTGAGGTACGGCTCGCCGTAGCAGTCCATCGTGCAGAACGGCAACGCGCCGCCCTTCATCCGCTCGCGGACCACGTCCCGTTTGATCATCAGCACCTCGCGGGCTAAATCCATGCGCTTGTCCAGCAACTCGAACAGTCGGGCGTCGTCGCCGCCGGCTTCGTACGCGAGCCGGGGCAGGTTGATCGTCACCACTTGGAGGCTGCCCATCCGCATCGCGCCCTTGTGGAAGTCTTTGAGCTCGTCACTGTCTGGCGTGAAAATCAGTCGGCAGCACTGGCTGTTCACGATGTCAGGCATGTAGTCGGGACACAGGTTGAGGAAGTAGGGCGTCCCGAACCGCGACGCCAACGCGGCCACTTTCACGTACTCGGTTTCGAACTTGTCGATGTACTCCCGTCGCAGCTTCACCTCGCATTTGGGGAAGTTGAACGGTTTCCCCAGGTAGTCCCCGCCCATGTACACGTCTAAGATGGCGTTGAAGAAGGCGTTGGCCTCGTCGTAGTAGTCCGCATACGTCTCGGACGGGCTCACCTTTCCGCCGGGCAGCAGCACGGGCACCTCGTTAATGATTTGGGGCACGGCGCACTCGAGGGCGATCGACGAAAACACGGTCTGCCCGCCGCGGGCGACGTACATCTGGGACATCTCGTAGATGAACATCTGGGCCAGCTGCTTCATCCGTTCGTACGACAAGCCGCGCACGAAGGGCGCCAACCACACGTTGAAGAAGTCGTAGCCCTGCCCACCGGCCCAATTCGTCTGCGCTGCGGCTAACGCTTTGGCCGCATGCAGGACGGCCACTTCCGGATGCTTCGCCGGACCGGCGACGGCCGTGTGTACCCCTTGGCCGTCGACGATTAGACCTTTCTTCAAGAAGAACCGCAGGTCGTGCTCTTGGCAGAAGGGCCGCGTGGCAAAATACTCCAAATCGTGAATGTGGATCGCTCCCGCGATGTGCGCGTCGGCCAGTCCCGGCGGCAGGCAGTTCAGCAACGCGTACTGGTCGAAGATGGTGTCGGCGGCGAGCTTGTGAATCGTCTCGGGGTTGTGCTGGAGGTTCGCGTTCTCTTTGTCCCCGGCACGCACGAGCCGGTCGACGTCGAAGAGCGGTAGCCCCAGCCGCGTGTACCGCGCCCGCGCGTTCTCGTAGTTGTTCTCCAGCAACGCCACGCAGACGAATTCGCGTATCAGCGGGCCGGACAGAAAGTCCAGGTCGAGGGTGTTGATGCGGCTCGCGATGTCGAGGGCGATTTTGTCGGCCACCTCGCCGGTGAGGCCGGTCTCTTTGATCAGCGAGTCGCTTATTCGCTTCGCGTTGAACTCTTCAAACATGATCCTTGAGGTGCGCACTCGGGGGAAGTACTTGAGTGAATCTACAGTATACTCTGTTTGGCTCGTGGAAAAACCTCCGCGGCAGAACACACAATACGTCGGTTCTGCTCTTAGACCTTTCATACACATTTCATGCTAAAAACGCATGGCTGCAGTGGTCGACGCTATGGTGGCCGTATACATGGACGTATCATTTTTTCGACGGTTGCGGTTTACCTTAATTTTTTAGAATAGATTGTATAAAATTCTGTAGTTGAACCGTCGGAAATTGACATGCGCAGTAGGGAAGAGCAACGCGTGGGGAACGGGGCCGCCGGAGCGGCCGGGCGGTTTTCGGCTAAATATGCTTCAAAGCGAAGACGTTGGTGGAACTGCAGCTGGGACATTTCACGTTGATCCCGCGCGTCGTCGTGGTGCAGTTGGCGCAGTGGGTGAAGGCGAGGTTGAAGGCGAAGAAGCCCACGGCGGTCGCGGCGAGCTGTTTCGTCGTGCGCAGGAGCTCCTCGGGCGACGGCTGCGAGGTTTCAGCTTCGACCAGCGTCACGTGGCCTCCGGGGGCGAGTTGATGGATGCGTTCTTCGAGGGCGAGGCGGCTCGCGTCGCTGACCAGGATCGCGGTGACGTCGGAGTAGCAGGGATTCTCCTTGGTGCCCCGCGTCTTGACGGTGCCCCACCCGTACTTCTCCGCGTCGAGTTCAGCCAGCCGGCTCGCCGCGGCCTGATCGGGGATTACGGCCATGGTCAGTCGATTCTGCGGCCTTCGTGAATGCTTCTTCGCGTAGGCGTTGACGTGCTCCAAGATTTTCGCCGCGAGGGCGAAGGCGCCGTCCTCGGCTTTGGCCGTTTCGCCGCCGGTCAACGCGTGGGCAGCCTCATCCAAGCCGACGAAGGCGACAGTTCGGGTAGCATTCTCCAGCCTGAAGTACTGGTCGCCGTTGGTCGGCTGGGTCAGGTACGGGAGGAGGCTCTGTCTGGCGCGTCGACTGATCGTCTCGTACTTGATCTCGAGCGCGTGGGTCGCCACGTCGAGTTGGTCGTCCAGGAGCTCGAAGAAGCTGGCTTCATTGCCCTTGGCGTCGAAGGTGATGCGAGGCACGTTCACGGTGATGACGTCTAAGTTGCCGGTCCGCTGAGTGTCGAGTTCCCAGTCCTGCCGCCACTCGTCGGCAAGCCTCAAGCCGGAAGCGGTGTAGGTCGCGTTCTGCTGGTTTTCCGGGCACAGGTTGGCGAAGTAGACGAGGACGCTTTCCGCCGCCAGCTGATGGGCGTCCCGCAGCAGGGCTTCGGACGCGGGATTCGTGAGGGTGTCCGGCCGTATTTTGACGACGAGTCGAGGGTTCTGCAGGGGATGCGTCCGATTTTTTTCCCGCAGCGTTTCGAAGAGCAGCCGGGTAAACCGGTGGGCCTCGTCGGCGTGCGGGCTTTGGCCCATCGCCAGTTCGAGGCTGAGGGTCGTGGGCGTGGAGTTGGGCTGCTGCAGGTTGTCGATGAACAGGTGTGCCGACTCTGTGATCTTATCGTCGGGTACGCCCTTCGTGTACGGGGCGAGGTGGATGTTGAAGGCTTCGAGATTCTGATGCCCAGACGTTTCGGTGGCGGTGTTCTTGACGATGTTGACCACGAGGGTGAGCGAGGCTTCAACGGTTTTAGGCTTGTACGCTTTGAAGAAGTAGGGCAAGTTGTGGGTTATCTCGTGCGGCTTGATGATCCACGTGCCCAAGTGGTGGAGGTGCAAGCTGCCGCTTAGGTGGGCGTCTGCAATGTTGTGGGGCAGGATGTTCAGCAGCGTGTACTCTTCTAGGACGGCGTTGCCCGCGGCTCGGCGGATTGCCTCAACGTTTGGCTTGGCGCTGTTGATCAGACGCGTCACGTCGTGAACGGGTAAGCCCAACCGCGTGAGTTTGTGGCGGTAATCTTCGTAGTGTTTTTCGAGGAGGATGGTGTTCACGATCTCTCGAATCAGCGGCGCCGTCAAATACTTGGTCTTGAACTGCTGGAGACGCTTCTCCGCTTCACGGGCGATCTTCTGCGCCAAGTCGGTGGGAACGTTGGCTTCGGTGATCAGCGACCGGGCAATCTTGTTCCGGTCAAAATCCTCGATGCTGAGACGCGAGGTGCGGACCAGCATCTTCCGCCGCTTGTACGTCTGGTCATCGATTTCTTCAGTAATGTCGATGATGCTCCTCCCCAAGTCGGTGAGCCGGTACTTCTTCGTCTCGACGTCGGGCTCGATGAGGTCAGCCTTCAACAGCGACTTGAGGTGATAGGCAAAGCGGCCCGCGTCGCGGGTGGCATCCAGCTTGAGGTAATTCATGATCTCAGTATACGACAACGGACCATGCTCGAGGAGGAGGTTCATGATTTGGATGCGGATCGAGGCAGAAATCGCTTTCAGCACCTGAAGCCCGGCTTTGTGCATCCCGGGTAACTTCGAAGAGATCGACATGCCGCCTCGCCCTCGTAGCTATTTTCTAGTAACGTTTGACGGTTTAAAGGTTAGGGAACAGCCTAATGCCCTACGTCGGCTTGGCGAGAATCATGAACGCGCCGAGCACGATTAGCGCCAACCCGCCGACACTGAAGAAAATCGAGAAGGCGACGCCGGAGGTCATCGCCGTGTAGTAGACCAAGATGGCGCCGATGATGATGATGAATATTGCGAAGACTTTCTCTGCTATCGTGAACCACGCTGCGTCTTCTTCTGTGCTCAAGCTTCAACACCTCTAAAGCTAAGGGTTACATATGGTGACCGAAGTTTTATTTTAACCTTCGCAGCCACGCCGGCTTACGTCTGCGCTTCCAGCTTCGCCGGCAAGTACTCGTCCACGATGTACGTCAACCCGTAGCGGCTGAAGGCCTCCTGCTCAGCCTTCTTCCGAATCTTCATGAACGTCTTGATCTCCCGCTGCCACAACTCGTCCTTGTACCGCGGGTCCCGCTGCAGCTCGTGCAGTCGCTTCACGTCAATCTCGGTCAACGGGTCGCTGGGCAGCTTGTAGTCCACGATGTCCGTCGCCCAGACGCCGCTCCACGTGGCATCGGGCGTCGTCAAGTCGCGCAGGTGGGCCGCGTTGGCTGAGCCGGAGATGATGACCATGGCGATGTGCATCCCCCACGGGTCCCCGTCTGTGAAGATGTAGACGGGCAGCTCCAGCTCCTTGTTCAGCCGGCGAATGAAGTGCCGCGTCGACCGCGGCGCCTGTCCCGCCGTCAACACCAGGAGGGCGTTGTACTTCTTGTGCACGTTCTCCTCGATGAACCGCGTGAACAGGCCGCCCTTCTCGATGGCGATCACCTTGTCCGCGCTGGTCTTCACGAACTCGCTGTACGACAACGCGGGACCGATCATCAGCCCGTCCGGATGCGACGTCAGGTTCATCTGTCGCCCCTCGTAGCCGGGCACGGTGTACTCGATGGTCAAGTCGCCGAAGATGGCGGACCGCTCCTCGGGAAACACGTTGAAGTCTTCGCGCGCGAGCCCGATCACGGTCTCCAAGTCGGTGATGACGTTGTCAGACTCGGACTGGTCCTTGAACGTCATCTGATACGCCTGAGCTGAGTAGTAAACATCTCGGAGGGTCGACGTCTTGCGTTGATTGGAGAGCTGATGCGAAAAGAAAGCGGTCCACACGAGCTGGGTGAACGGGCGAAGGTGCCGAATGTTCCGGGCGCTCCGCTTGACTTTCCTGTCGCCTAAGATGTACTGGCGGACTTCGGGGCTGTAGTAGATGTTCTCGATCGAGCGGCTCGGCATCTTAATCCACGGGAATTCGCCGTGCTCCATCTGACGATAGAGCATGTCCCCGAACCGCTGCAGGTCCGCGACCGCTTCCTTCTTCTTATCTAACGCTGAACCGCTAGTCTCCTTTTTCTTTTCCTCCAACTAGACTCACACTCTCGATAAGCTTCTGAACGTCCGGCTCCTTCTCTCTGCCGGCCAGTTCGGTGGAAAACTTGGCGAGCTTGGGCAGGTACTTCGAGAAGATGGTCAGCCGCTTCTTCTCCCTTTCGACGTGTTCCTGCTTCGACAGGTATTTCTGCAGATGCCTCGCGGCTTCGCGTATCCCGTTCAAGATTTCCTTCTTCACTTCAGGCCGGTCCGCGATGAACTCTTTGCCCACCGTCTTGTACGGGATCTTGGTACTGCAAATGTGAACCAGCACGGCCAGGGGCATGTCGGGCGAGACCTTGTACCGCCGCCAGTTCATCGACTTCATGACCGTGTAGGAAACGTCGCTGGCTTCGTCGTAGAGCAGCGGGATGCGGTTGGCGAAGCGGTAGAGGACCATGTCGCCCTTCTTCGGAACCTCGCCGCCGTAGGCAATCGCGGCCTCGATGACGAAGGGGTGCCCAGCGTAGGTCGCAGGCTTGCGCTGATAGACCGAGATGAATTCGGGCTTCAACTCTTTCAGGATTCCCGCCCGTAGCAAGCCCTCGCCGAGGGGAGAGAGGCAGCTGGCGCTGGGCGACCTGAACTCTTCGAAACGCTTCATGTGCTGCACGAGCTTCACGATGTCCTCGGGGCCCAGACGCTTCGGGCTTTTGCCCTTCGGAATGGCGGCGAATTCCAAGAAGGCATGGGCAGTTTTCTCGCTGATGCGGTGGAAGTGCGCCTGCATGAAATCCAGCATCGTTCGATGGGGCGTCACCTGGATGAGCCGCTTGACGGTTTCCACGTCGACGCCGTACGGGTGGGGCAACGTCTCCTTCGGGGGGGAGGGCATCTGCGTCGTCGCCCGAGTGAACCGGTACAAGCGTCCCTTCGGGTCCACAAAGGTTATGTTAGCGTACGGGTTCACGAGCGCCGTCTGCTTCAAGTACTCCAAGACCTTGGGCATCGCGCGGTAGTAGTCGCCTTCGAGCGTGAACTCCACGACGGTGCCACGCCATTGTTCCTTGTTAATCAGAACCTTGCGTTCCATAATCATAGGCCGGTTTCGCTGGATGTCCACCATGACGCGGTACCGGTAGACCTTGGTTGACCCGGTGCTGGAGACGATTAACGCGGGTTTGTGCGTGGTGATCTGCCCGTAGAGCACGGCCATCGTGCCGCCCAGCCCGAAGGTTCCTCGGGACTGTTTCAGCTTGTACTTCGAGCCGAAGAGCACTTGACCGAACGCGGAGGGAATGTGTCGCGAGGCGATTCCGGAGCCGTTATCTTCGACTCGCAACGTGTACACTTCGGCCTCGGGACCGCCTTCGCCTGCGAACGTCAACCGGACGTAGACGTCGGGGGGAACGCTGATGGATTCGGCGGCGTCGAGCGAGTTTTCCACCAGCTCTCTGACGGCAGCAAACACGGCGCGGGATGGATTGGTGAAGCCCGCGATGTCTCGGTTGCGGTAGAAAAAGTCGGCTGGGCTGATTTCTTCGAACATTTGGCTCGTCATCCCGCTTTCTCCTTCTCCGCGGTGTTTGTGGGGGTATATTCTGCGGCATGTAGAAATATACCTTTCCGCAGTGAAAGGCGATTTTCTCGTCGAGTTTGAGGGCTTTATAAGCAGAGATAGCTAGACAATATGAGTCAGTTCCCCATGACGGTCGATGTCAAGTGGCTTGGACACGCGAGTTTTCAAATCAGAGCCATGGGCAAAGTCATCTACATCGACTTGAAGAAATACGGCAAAGTGGTCGAGCCCGCTGAGAAGGCGGACGTAATATTGGTGACGCATAACCATGGTGACCACTGTAGCCCGCCCAAGATCCGAAGCGTCCGCAGACACGACACCATCGTGATTGCGCCCAAAAACTGCGCCCAAAGAATCGGCGGAACCGTCACGTCAATCGAGCCTGGCGAAACAATCGATGCCGACGGAGTGACGGTTGAGGCCGTGGAAGCCTACAACATCAAGCGGTTCAAGCCTTCGGGAAAACTCTGGCACCCTAAAGGGTACGGCGTCGGATACCTGATACGGGCGGAAGGCAAGACGATCTACCATGCAGGAGACACAGACTTCATCCCCGAGATGCAGCAACTCAGAAACATCGACTTGGCTCTGCTGCCCACCGGGGACAAGTACACGATGGACAACGCGGAAGCGGCGGAGGCGGCACTCGCAATCGCGCCCACGACGGTGATGGCGATGCATACCTGGGACACGGACCGCGACGAATTCAAGAAGACGGTAGAAGCGCAGTCGACGGTCAAAGTCGTGTTGCTGCAAGAGGGCGACGAATACCGGGTGAAATAGCTGCCGTTACAGCGTCAGGCCCATTTCCAGCCGGACTTCGCGCTTCTCGACATCTTCGTTCGAGTACGCCGCGCGGTCAAACCCGATTAGGCGAAACCCCTGTTGCAGGTAGAAGGCTACCGCGGGAACGTTACAGGACTGCGTTTCCAGCACGACCATTCGGGCGCCGCGCGCCTTGGCAACTTGAATCGCGCGCGCCATGAGGCGGCGGCCGATGCCCAGTCTGCGGAATTCCTCTTTCACCAAGAACTCCCACATGCGCATCCGGTTGTTCCACGTCTCGTAGCCAAGCTCTACCCAGCCGACTTGATCGCCATCGAGGACCGCGGCGAAGACGCGGGGCTCGGTCACATGCTGCTCGAAAAGAGTTCCAGTGTAGCTTTTCGCCACGGGCGCTTCGAAGGGCTTCAGAGTCAACTCAACTGTCCACCCGCTCGGTTCACGGCATACGGAGAGGTCATAGTAGCTGGTGGTCAAGTAGCGCGAGTTCAGTGTGGGCAGCGAAGGGTCGTCCCGGGTCAACTCGACGATTGTGACCTTGTCCGACGCGTCTTGTCCCACGGGTGAACCGTCCCTTCAAGCAGGCGATAAGGGTTACAGGGGGATGTTGGGATGCTTCTTGGGCGGTCGCGGCTCTCGCTTGGTGCAGAGCATCTCTAAGGCGCTGATGAGCTTGGGCCGCGTCTGCGACGGCTCGATAACGTCGTCGATGTACCCTTTCTCCGCGGCGACGTAGGGGTTCGCAAACTTCTCACGGTACTCGGCCGTGAGCTCCCGCTTCCGTTTCTCCGAGTCTTTCGCCTTGGCCAACTCTTTCCGGAAGATGATGTTAATCGCGCCCGCCGGGCCCATCACCGCAATCTCGGCCGACGGCCACGCGTAATTCACGTCCGCGCCGGAGTGCTTGCTGCCCATGACGTCGTAGGCGCCGCCGTACGCCTTGCGGAGAATCACGGTGATTTTGGGCACGGTGGCTTCGCAGTAGGCAAACAGAAGCTTCGACCCGTGCCGGATTATCCCGCCGTGCTCCTGGTCGACACCGGGCAGGAACCCGGGAACGTCTTCGAACGTGATGACGGGAATGTTGAACGCGTCGCAGAAGCGGATGAACCGGGCCGCCTTGACCGACGAGTTCACGTCTAAGGCGCCGGCGAAGTACTTCGGCTGATTCGCCACGATGCCTACGGACCGGCCATTCAGCCTCGCAAACCCCACGACGATGTTGGGCGCCCACAGCGGCTGGACTTCCATGAAGTCGCCGTTATCGACCACGGAGGAAATCACGTCTCGCACGTCGTAGGGCTTGTCCGGGTCGTCCGGAACTACGTCCTCCAACCCGTCGTCCGTCCGGTTGGGATCGTCGCCGGTCTCCTCAATCGGCGGGTCCTCCATGTTATTCGAGGGCAGAAAACTGAGGAGCTTCTTAACCAGCGCGGCACATTCCTGCTCGCTTTCTGCCATAAAATGACAAACACCGCTCGTCTGCATATGCACCGCCGCACCGCCCAGCTCTTCAAAATCCACTTCTTGCCCCAGCACCGTTTTGATGACCTCGGGACCCGTGATGAACATGTGGCTCGTGTCCTTAACCATCACGATGAAATCCGTCATGGCCGGCGAGTAGACCGCGCCTCCGGCACAGGGACCCATCACGGCGGAGATCTGAGGGATCACGCCGGAAGCCACGACATTCTTGAAGAAGATGTCCCCGTAGCCCGCGAGGCTCGCCACGCCCTCCTGTATCCTCGCGCCTCCGCTGTCGTTCAAGCCCACGACGGGCGCGCCGGCCTTCATGGCCAGATCCATCAGCTTACACACTTTCTTGGCGAACATCTCCCCCAGAGAGCCGCCGAAAACCGTAAAGTCGTGGGCAAAAAGGTAGACGAGCCGCCCGTGGATCGTGCCATAGCCCGTGACCACGCCGTCGCCCAGCGGCTTCCGTTCAGCCATCCCGAAATCAGTGCACCGGTGGACGATAAAGGGGTCGAGCTCCACGAAGCTGTCGGCGTCCACGAGCAGATTTATCCGCTCCTGCGCGGTCAGCTTGCCCTGCTCGTGCTGCTTCGCAATCCGTTCGCTTCCACCCCCGAGCTTCGCCCGTTCACGAAACTCGCGCATCCGTTGAATCTTCTCTTTCACCGTCGGTTCACGTGTGGCCAAACCGCTCACCATGCAGACTGCTAAACTATGCTGTAAGGATATATATTTACTTCACCAATCTAGACATGAAGAGGCAGCTGCCAAGAAGAACGCGTTCATGAAGGTGAGACCGAAAATGCTGAGCTTTTTCAACACCCTGGGACGAAAGAAGGAAGCCTTCAAGCCCATCGAGAAGGGCAAAGTTCGCCTGTACTCATGCGGCCTGACTGTTTACGATTATGCCCACGTGGGCAACCTGAGAGCGTACGTGTTCGTAGACCTGCTGAAACGCTGGCTGAAATACAGGGGCTTCGAGGTGAAGCACGTGATGAACTTCACGGACGTGGATGACAAGACGATCCGGGGCATGCAACGGGAGGGGGTGTCACTCGAGCAGTACACGCAGCGGTACATCGACGCTTTCCTCGACGACTTGCAGAAGTTGAACGTGGAGAAGGCGACGATTATGCCGCGAGCCACCGCACATGTGGACGACATGGTGAAGCTGGTTGAGGCTTTGATGGCGAAGGGCTACGCGTACCGGGGAGAAGACGGCTCTATTTACTACGACATCTCCAAATTCAAGGGTTACGGCAAGCTGTCGCAGATGCGGGTGGGCAAACTCAAGGCAGGGGCGCGGGTCAAGGTCGACGAGTATGGGAAGGAGCAGGCGAGCGACTTTGCGCTGTGGAAGGCGTGGGATCCGGCGGACGGAGACGTTTTCTGGGACACCCCGCTCGGCAAGGGCCGACCGGGCTGGCATATCGAGTGTTCCGCCATGTCGATGAAGTATCTGGGTGAGACCTTGGACATTCACACGGGCGGGGTTGACAACCTGTTTCCGCATCACGAGAACGAGATTGCCCAGAGTGAGGCAGTGACGGGCAGAAGGTTCGTCAATTATTGGCTGCACAACGAGCACCTGCTCGTCAAGGGCGAGCGGATGGGCAAGTCGTTGCGGAACTTCTACACCTTGCAGGACCTGCGCGACATGGGGCATGATTCCATTGCGGTGCGATATCTGCTGCTGTCCACTCATTATAGGCGGCAATTCAATTTCACCTTCGAGGGGTTGGAGGCGGCGAAGAACGCGCTGCAGCGTCTCTACGATTTTATGGGGCGCCTCGAGGAAGTCAAGGAGAGCGCTTGCGACGAGAGCGTTGAAGGGTTAGTCGAGGAGGCGAGGCAGGGCTTTGAGGAGGCGATGGATGATGACTTGAACGTTGGTGACGCTCTGGCAGCGATTTTCAACCTGGTGAAAGAAGTGAACACGTTGATCGACAAAGAGGGGCTAAACAGTGCGGGCGCGACAAGCGTGATGGAGTTGATGATGAGCTGCGACAGGGTGCTGGGGGTCCTGGGGAATGCTTGGAGACGACAGGGCATGAAGCTCTCCGCGGAGGTTGAGGGGCTCATTAAGAAGAGAGAGGAGGCACGGCGGCGGGGCGATTGGGGAACAGCTGATGCGCTGCGCGAGAAGCTCAGGCGGATGGGCATCATTTTGGAAGATACGCCGGAAGGCGTCAAGTGGAGAAGGGAACGTTAGTCGTCGGGTATTTTGAGTCGCACGTCGCCCGCAACTACCTTCCTGAGTGCTCCGTTGTCTAGCCTAACTATGAGCGCACCCACGTCATCCACGTCCACGGCTTCCCCCTCGAAAACCTCTCCAATGCTGTCGATCGCGACGCGCTCACCCAGAAACTTGGCAAAGCTCTTCCATTCCTGCAGCAGCATGCTCCACGACCGTTGTAGGAGGCATCGGTACCGTTGTTCGAAGTTACGGAGGAAGTCCTGGAGAAAAGCCTCTCGATCGACGCTGTGACCCAATTCGTTCTGGAGGGAGGTGACAGCGCTCTGGAAACCCTCGGGAAAGGCGCCGAGGTCGGTGTTAGCGTTTATTCCCACGCCTAGGATGGCAAAGTCGATGGTGTCTCCGCTGGCGGCGGTTTCGGTGAGGATTCCGCAGACTTTCCTCTTTCCTATGAGGACATCGTTCGGCCATTTGATCTCTGGCTCCAGACCCAGCGTGTCGTGGATCGTGCTGGCGACTGCTGTGGCTGCGACAAAAGTGAGTTTCGCTGTTGCTTTTGCGTCGATTTCTGGTCGGAGCAGTATGGAGAGCCATATGCCACCTTTCGGCGATACCCATTGTCGTCCCAGTCTTCCTCTTCCCCGTGTCTGGGTCTCGGCGATTAGGACCGTGCGCTCTTTGCCGCCTTGTTTCGCGATCTGCTTGGCGGCCTCGTTGGTGGAAGCCAGTCTCGCGTAGCGGTGTATCGTGTAGCCTAGGAAAGAGAGAGGAATTCTGTGTTTTCCAAGAGGGGGCGCGGACATTTCAGGCTAGCGTTCACACAGTTCTATGAGTACGTCTCCGGTGCTTTTCGGGTGGAGAAAGGCGACTCTGCCGCCTTCGATGCCGGTACGGGGTTTCTCATCGATTAAGGTAACCCCTTGGCCTTTCAACTCCTCCAACGACTTCTCGATGTCATCGACCGTGAAAGCCAAGTGGTGCAATCCTTGTCCACGTTTCTGCAGGAATTTTGCGATGGGGCTTTCTGGGTCGAGTGGTTCGATAAGTTCGATGGTGGTGTTTCCCGTCGTCAACGTGGCCGCTCTGATGCGGTTTTGCTTGCTTTCTCTTATTGCTTCGAGTTTCAGCCCGAGAACCGCGGTGTAGAGTGGTAGAGCTTGCTCAACCTTGCTTACGGCTACTCCGACGTGGTCCAAGTTGATTATCATAGTCCTTTGCTCCGAAGGTGTGTTGTGGCTTGTAGGATATAAGAGAGACGTGATACGTATGCTCTCGGGGCGCGCGCGGCATCTCCTCTGCCGCAAGCAACATGCTCAGCACCACATTCGTACCTGTACACCAGCACAACAGTTGCAAACGATACACGCTTACACAGCTTTATATCCACAATACGGATAGACGGGCATACACGTAGATACTGTTTCTCGATGCACTATGTTTATCTACAATATCAGCCACTAGTATCATTCAGACGCTGCGGGGAGAAAACCGAGCCCAATGGTCAAAAAGCTACCGTCAAAAGACGAAGCCTTAGAAGCCCTAGACTTCATAATCAACGTCTTACGAGAACACGAGAAAGACCTCGACCGCCTAATCGGCGAACTAGGCACGATAACCTCCTCAGTCGGCAAGACAGGCGAAATGGCGGACAAAATCGACAAAGTCGAGGACCGCCTCTCAACTCTGCAGGACGAGATCTCAGGCCTCATCAGCCTTCTCTCCACCACTCCCCGCCCAGCGTCCCCCATAGCCACGTCAACCCCTAACATTGCGCATCCGACGACCCCTGCCCCCCGAGGACCGCCCGTCATAGTGCGATGCAAACAGTGGGACGACTTCAAAACGCTGGCCCGAGGCGCCGACACCGTGTCCTTCCTCTTCCGAGAAACAGAGAAGGGATTCCAAGCAGACGCCTTGAGAGATGGGCGAGTGCTGACGTTCAGCGGCGAGCTGCCCAAGGACTCCAAGCTGCTGAAGCTGTGGCTGGCAAAGGAGCTGGACGTAAAAGAAGACAGCGTCTTCGAGGGCATACTCGCCATAGGATAAGACGCTGCGATGCTGTCTTCTCAAGACCGATAGCGAGTTAGCGCACAGCGAATCAGGAACGTGGACTGATTTCGATTATAATCTTGCCGACGGCCAGTTCGCATATTTTCTTGATGCCGCGCTTGCCCGGTGCGTAGGTCACTGTTACGAGCTGCAGCTTTTGTAGCAGTTTTATCTCTTCGCTTATGTATGGTTCGCTCAGCCCAAGTTTTTTAGCAATGGTTGAAACGTCGAGTCTTTCTTTCGAAAGCAGTCTCAGTATCTTGAAGTTGGCTTCTGTGGAGATTGCTCGAGCTATTGCCACTGCTTCCTCGCCTTTCAATGTCAATACTTTCAAGGCCATGTAACATTCTCACTTTCCTTTGTGGTTATTCTGTTCTCCAGTGTTTTCGTCAATCAATATAGCCATTTTGGATATTGCATTCATCTTTTGTTAATAATATCGTTGAATAGAAATGGTTATAAAAATATTGTTACACTTATGCGCCTCCGAGACGGCAACCCGTCCGCAGCCTCTTCCACGTGTCAATCTTTTATACGCAAGCTGCCGATTACTGTGGTTGACGAGGAAAAAGCTATGGAGACTAGAGTGGCAATCGCCGGCGTGGGCAACTGCGCCTCAGCCCTCGTTCAAGGGGTTGAATACTACAAAGATGCGAAGGGGGACGCGAAGGTGCCGGGGCTGATGCACGCGAACTTTGGGGGCTACCACATTCGGGATATACGGTTCGTGGCGGCCTTCGATGTTAATAGTCGCAAGATTGGGAAGGACTTGGCTGACGCTATCTGGGCTGAGCCTAACTGCTGTGCGAAGTTTGCCGACGTCCCACGGCTGGGAGTTGAAGTGCTGGCGGGTCCCGCTCTTGACGGGGTGGCGCCGCACACCAAGGCACCCTTCTATGCCTACGACGATAATGAGGCGGAATCCTCAGACGTAGTTGAGGTTCTCCGCGAGACTGGGGCAGACATGCTGGTAAACTTCTTGCCCGTGGGGAGCTATGAGGCTACGCGACGGTATGCGCAGGCGTGCTTAGACGCCAGATGCGCCCTGGTCAACTGCATTCCCGAGTTCATCGCTTCCAGCCAAGAGTGGGCGAAACGGTTTGAAGACGCCAAGCTGCCGGTGGCGGGCGATGACATAAAGAGCCAGCTGGGCGCAACGATTCTACATCGGAGTTTAGCCCGGTTGTTTGTCGACCGCGGGATTGAGATTGAGGAGACGTATCAGCTCAATCTCGGCGGTAACACGGATTTCCTGAACATGACAGTGGAGGACCGGTTGAAGTCGAAGCGGGTTAGCAAGACAGAGGCTGTCACGAGCCTCGTGCCCTACGCCGTTCCGACCCGCATAGGTCCGTCGGACTACGTGCCCTTCCTCGGCGACAAGAAAATCTGCTACCTGTACATGCGGGGAAAGAAATTCGGAAACCAGCCTGTCACGGTCCGCGCGAAGCTGGAGGTGGAAGACTCGCCTAACAGTGCAGGCGTAGCCATAGACGTCATCCGAGCCGTGAAGCTAGCCCTTGACAGAGGAACAGCGGGTCCATTGATCAGCATCTCCGCCTACGCCTTCAAGCATCCACCCGTGCAGGTACCTGACAGCCAAGCCAGAGAATGGGTAGAAGAATACATCCAAGGAAAGCGAGAAAGATAAATGTCCGTGCCTCACTCCGGAAAGCGAAAGAATCACTCGTCGCGGGAACTTCTTTTTCTCGGCAGCAGCGGCGCACTTCAACTGCCTTCGTTTCACTGCTCCTGCAGAGTCTGTGAGGCGGCGAGGAACAACCCAACGCACCGCCGGACTCGCGCATCAGTCGCTGTGATTGGGAAAGAGATCGTTCTGGTAGACGCTAGCCCTGACATCGAGTTTCA
This sequence comes from uncultured Candidatus Bathyarchaeia archaeon, assembly GCA_964395545.1. Lineage (GTDB taxonomy): Archaea > Thermoproteota > Bathyarchaeia > Bathyarchaeales > SOJC01 > CAYGVX01. Next base: position 25,861 of record CAYNAW010000004.1, read on the forward strand.
GCTAGAACGGGAAGCCATAAGGCGGGTCGACCGGATTTTTATCACGCACTGGCATTTTGACCATGTCTGGGGGCTCGCCGCGCTGGCAGAGCCGTCGTCTTTGGCGAAATGGCCGTCCATCGAGCTATACCTGCCATATCAGATGGCCGATCATTTCGACCAAGAACTCAGCTGGATGAAAGACAGGTTCCATCTGCATCCGATCAAGCCGGGAGACCGGCTTGAGTTACCCGACGCTACGTGGGAAGTTGTGAAAACCACCCATACGGATCACAGTGTCGGCTTCATCATAGCATCCTCCGAGAAGCTTGCCTATCTGGTCGACGGCGTGACCCCTCCCCCGGAAACTATGCAGAGGCTGAAGGGGCTTGATCTAGCCATCTTGGAAGCGACTGTCGATGAGCTCCTGCCAAAACCAGGACAGAAATGGGTGAATTTCTCCCTTCAGCAGGCCGTTGACTGCTGGAAACAGATAGGAGCCAAGCAGTGCATATTGACCCATCTTTCTTGCCACAGCTACAAAGCGGGCGCGCTTGTTGCAGGACTATCTTATTCAGAAAGACGAGAGTACGAAGCGAGAACCCCCGGCTTAAAATTCGCGTACGATGGATTGCGAATGACGCTCTAGTCCATCAGAACAAGAGCTAATTTGCTCGATGCACAAAGCGCTCAAACAGCTGTGTGGCCGTTTCCAGCGGGAGAATTCTTGGCGGTTGTTTGAAGGCGTAAGCAGAAATGGCTTCAATTGCTCCTGCCTCGTCTCTCTCAAGGGCCACTTTCACTGCCCGGACAACGTCTAAGAGCACTGACCCTGCGTTCGGCCCATCAACCGTGCACAGCCGCATCTCAATCTCCATCGGAGCCCCGCCGAAATACAAGCCCTTCAACCACATGTAGCTGTCCCGCCGATTCTGCAGGAAATCCACATAGTCAGTCGTCCCCGCCACCACCTGAGCTTTGTAGGGCAACGCCGACTCCACCGTCCTCGTCTTCACTGTCCGCTTAGTCTCACGACTTCGCTCCAACGTGTCCAGCGACTCGGTCCCGCCGCCTACGTCCAGTTGATACGTCTCGGCGATGCGTACACCGTGTTCCGAAAGTAGCCGCATCAACGTCTTATGCAACGTGGTCGCTCCCACCTGGTCAACCAAGTCATCACCCACAAGGGGCAGCCCTGCATTTTCAAACCGTCCAGCCCAGCCGCTGTCGCTCGCGATGCTCACTGGCGTCGCGTTGATGAAGGCAACACCAGCCTCCAACGCCTGCTCAGCATACCATCGCGAGGCTTCTACTGCTCCGCTCGGAAGCAGATCAACCAAGATTTCTGCATCGCTCCTCCTCAATTCCCCCGCCACGTCAACTTCTCGTCCAGCATCAACCTTCACAACGTCCTTAAGGTATCGTCCCACACCGTCCAGCACGCGCCCCTTCTGCACCACGACACCGAGCACGGGAACGTGGGCAAACCTCATGGTGTTATTGGGTTCGGCGAACAACGCCTCGGCCAAGTCCCGCCCCACTTTGCGGGCGTCGATGTCGAAGGCAGCCACTACCTCAACATCTCGGGGATGGTATCCAGCCAAGACTAGGCGCCGAAGACCTATAACATCCTGCGCATCACTGAAACCTTTGTAGTACTGCAGTCCCTGCGCAAAAGCCGAAGCGCAGTTGCCTACCCCGGCCAACGCAACCTTAACCTTCCCCATACATGACACCAGCCACGCTATGACAATGCGCGGTTCGGTTCAAAACTCTTTCGAACATACGCTCCGAAAACGGCTGAAGGCGCGAAAAAGTATTTATCCCGAGACCGTCAGAGGCTAGCAGCCCCCCTTGATTCAAGGAGTGGTGATTACTGTCACCTGCCGGCGGAGTCAAGCAGTACATTGAACGTATACGGAGGCTTAGCCGCAACGCGAGACTCTACCTCGCCGCAACCGTCCTCACGGGGTTAAGCAACGGCATCTGGGGAGTCATATTCTACCTCTACCTCAACCTCGACGCAATCGGCTATCAACCAGACTTCATAGGCAACATGTTCACCGCCAGCACCCTGGCCACGGGCTTCATAGCGCTGCCCGCAGGACTCCTCTGCGAGCGCATAGGCCCAAAGAAAGTAATGCTCATCGGCTTCACAGCCAACTTCATCAGCCTCGCCCAGATCTTCGCTCTTCAGCCCACCGTCCTCCTGACAACCAGCCTCGCTTCAGGCATGATCGGCACGATGGGATGGGTCGCCTCGGCGCCGTTCATGACCGAGAACAGCCAACCCGAGGAACGCACATACTTGTTCAGCTTCGCGTGGAGCCTCATGATAATCATCAGCGTCATAGGAAGCTACATGGGCGGCGTTCTGCCTGACACGTTCAACAGCCTCCTCAGCCTGCCGACTGGCACAGAAGGAGCACCAGACGGCTACCGCCTTGCACTGGTATTCTCAGTCGCCCTGGCTCTTGCCGCAGCCGTACCTGTGCTCTTGACAAAGGAGGACCGGACTCTGCGGAGACAGAAGACGGCGGACCTGTTGAGCCTTCGCAACATTCAGAGTCACAAGACGATACTGAAGTTCATGATTCCCACGAGCATCATAGGGTTCGGCGCAGGCTTCATCGTACCCCTCTTCAACCTGTTCTTCAAGCTGAAACTGGCGGCTACCACCGCACAAATAGGCATAATCTCGTCCCTAAGCAGTGTTACGCTCGCGGCGGGCACCCTAGCAGGGCCAGCCCTGTCGAACAGGCTGGGCAAAGTCAGGAGCATAGCACTGTGCCAATATCTCTCCATGCCGTTCATCATGCTGGTAACCCTATCGCCCAATCTGCCCATGGCTTCTGCAGCCTACATCACCCGCAACGTCTTGATGAACATGGCGGGACCGTTGACCACCTCGCTGCAGATGGAGCTGGTGACCGAAAAAGAGCGGGGCACGACGAACGGCCTGATGGTTATGTCGGACAACATCCCACGCGCCGTGACTGCCTCAATCTCGGGCGTAATGATGACTGGAAGCGACTTCTTCACGCCCTTCCTCGCAACCACTGCCACGTACTTCGTGGCGAGCTCTCTCTTCTTCACGTTCTTCAGAAAAACCGACAAACAAAAACGGGCAACAGAATGTGAAAAGAAGAAAAACTAGAAAAAGTTGGTTGGAAAAGAATGGTTTATTGGTCGAGCCGCATCAGTCTTCTTAGTATCTGCCTCTACGTGTTCCGCCTCTTCTCTTTGACCAACATTCCCTGCAATAGACTGGTCTGCTCGGATCTGGCTTGAACGGTACTTCGCACTCGTTGCCGCAATCAGCGCAAACAGCCTTGTGCAGTTCGCGTGGCTCTCTTTCATATGGCATGAGGATTGCACCTCCTATTTTCGTAACGCAGAACTAGTTTCTCTCGAAGCTAATTCGTGCTACTCTACCATTAGCGAGACTCCTTATAAACTTATGCACGATACCTGAGCGGCCGAGGTTGCTGCTTCGCGAAGCCGAAGTGTCGTGAAGCAGACGGAGGTCATGCACTCACCTCTTAAATATGGCAGGTTCGTCTCTCTTCTGGCTATGAAAAGAGGACTCGTCATACGCCCAGCTCAGCCGAGGGACAAGAAAGCAGTCTTCGACTTCTGCACACGGACCTTCGACTGGGGTGACTACATCCCAGATGCTTGGGACACTTGGTTGAAAGAGGAAAACAGCAGGGTTTTCACCGCTGCGTTGAGTGGGACGCCTGTGGGCATCATGCGGGTCTCGTTGCCGAAGCCCGGCGAGGCTTGGATGCAGGCGGCCCGAACCCATCCAGCTTATAGACGCAGAGGCATCTCCACCGCGTTGGCAGAAGCATGTATGGCGTGGGCTAGGAGCGAGGGAGCGACGATAGCGAGACTGTCGACAGACTCTGACAACTATGCAGCGCAAGGAGCCGTGCAGAAACTTGGCTTCAAGAGAATCTCCGACTTCTTGGTTATGAAATGCGAAAACCCGGAAGCTGAGGAGGCGAAAAACTGCAGGTGGGCTCAGATTAGTGATGTGGAGACTCTATGGGAGCTGCTTGAAAACTCGGAAATCTACAAGAAATCGGGCGGGCTCTACTCGGTGGGATTCGTGTGGATGGCCCTGAACAGGGAAGACCTCGGAAATTTCGTCGCCAAAGAGAACGCCATAGTCCACACCAGAGACAGTTTTGTGGATGGACTGCTGCTCACCGATGAGACCATTGGAGCAGTGTGGGACGAGAAGCCCATCCAGACCAGCTATGTCGACGGAGACAGCCAAGCGGTCCTCGACATGATCAAGTTCTTCAAAACTCATGCCCATCAGCAAGGAGTCGAAACGGTTTACGCCTTCGCATACAATGTCCCAACAACAGCGGAGGCTCTGACCAAGGCCGGTTTCATAAGAGACGTCCAGAACACGGAGTTCATCTACTTCAAGCAACTAGTCCCGCGCTGAAAGCGGTTAGTCAGCCACCGCCCACGGGTGGAACAATCGCCACTTGGTCTCCGTCTCTCAGGCGAGTCTCTAATTCTTCCATCAAACTAACGCTCTTCCCATTCACCAACAGCTGCAGGTGCGTTCGCACGCGATTCTTGTCATCATACAGGTATTCCCTGAACTCTTTCCCGTATCGCTTAGCCAACGTCTCCAGAACGTCGTGCACCGTGACGCTTTTCGTCCTGAACGCGAGCTTTTCCTCACCTTTTCCAGCGATCTCTCGCAGCACTGTGAACAGGCGTACAGATAGATTCACGGTGTTTCTGCCTCTTCAGTGCAATACCATGCTAGTGACGAGAAATAAACCTTGCCCACTGCTGCTCGGACTTCTTCGTTCAAGTCAGCCGAACAGTATTCCACATCTCCGGCAAGAAGAGGCGGCGTCTTTGGCTAAATTGACGGTCTCTCATGGAGCCTGCTTCAGGTACTTTCGCCAACTGAGCACCATAGTCCTCGGATGCGACGCCTTGACCTCGTCCAGCCTCCTCACGGCAGTGTTCTGCGGTGCTTCCAACACCACTTCCGGACTGGTCTTAGCCTCTTCGGCGATTTTGCGCAGGACTCCGACGAAGCGATCTAGTTCCTCTTTCTCAAAAGACTCGGTGGGCTCAATCATCAGAGCCTCGTCCACGATCTGGGGAAAGTAGATCGTGGGCGCGTGGACACCGTAGTCGAGGAGCCGTTTGGAGACGTCCAAGGCTCTGACGCCGTGCTGTTTCTGCAGCTTAGCCGCGGTGAACACACATTCATGCTTCCTCCGTCTCTTGCCGTCGTAGGGCAGCTCGAAAGCCCCTATCTCGCTAATCTTCCTGAGGAGGTAGTTGGCGTTGAGCACCGACACCTCTGCGGCTTCCTTCAATCCCTCAGCGCCCATGCTGAGTATGTAGGCGTAAGCCCTTAGAAGAACGGCTACGTTTCCGTAGAAACTTCGAATCTTGCCCACACTGCGTGGCCTGTCATAGTTCAAGCGGTATGCTTTGCCGTCGAAGACTATGCGCGGAACCGGCAGAAACTCCGCCAACTCCTCTGACACGCCCACCGGTCCTGCGCCTGGTCCGCCTCCACCGTGGGGGGTGCCGAAGGTCTTGTGGATGTTTATGTGGACTATGTCGAAGCCCATATCTCCGGGTCGAGCCTTGCCGAGGATAGCGTTGAGGTTGGCGCCGTCGTAGTACAGCAATCCGCCTGCGTCGTGGACTATCCTGGATATTTCCTCGATATTGCCTTCGAAGATGCCTAACGTGTTGGGGTTTGTGAGCATGAGTCCTGCGGTTCGGCGGGTTACGGCGGTCTTGAGGGCGTCGACGTCGACGCACCCTGTCGTGTCGGAGGGCACGATTACCACGTTGAAGCCGGCCATGCTGGCGCTGGCGGGGTTGGTTCCGTGAGCTGAGTCGGGCACTATCAACTCTGTGCGCTCAGCAAGGTCGCCGTTGTGCTTGTGGTGAGCGCGCATTATGAGGGCACCTAGGAATTCGCCGTGGGCTCCAGCCGAGGGTTGAAGAGACACCTCGTACGTGCCGGTAATCTCTGCAAGCCACGTGCTTAGGGTATACAAGATCTCGAGGGTTCCCTGCACCGTTCTCTCGTCTTGATAGGGATGCAGACCCGTCGAGGAAGGCGAGCTTGCGAGGGCGTCGTTGATTTTCGGGTTGTACTTCATCGTGCAGCTTCCCAACGGGTAGAGTCCCAAGTCCACGCCGTAGTTCATCTGTGACAGCCGCGTGAAATGACGAACGGTTTCAACTTCCGAAAGCTCGGGCAGCTCTGGAGGTGCTCGGCGGCGAACCTTCTCCGGGAGCAAGCTTCGCGGGTCGCCCACTTCGGTTTTCACCGCATCCTCGACCTTTGGCACTACGTATCCTCTGCTGCCGTTTCGTCCAAGCTCGAAGACGAGAGGCTCGTTCCACTTTGCCTGCTTAAACGCTGCCATCGCCGCTCACCGCCTACCCCGCAAAACTGTTTCCAGAGCCTCTGCCAAGGCGTCAATGCTCTTTTGTGAATGCGTCTCAGTAACGCAGTAGACCGCTGTTTCGCCAAGCTCCGGGAACTCTTTTGAGACATCTTTGCCGCCGTGAACGTTGTGCCGCAACAGCTGCTCGTGGACGTCGCCAACCTGCTGGTCTGTGAAGTTCACCGTGAACTCTTGGAAGTGAGGCGACTTGAAGACAGGGGTCCTTATCCCCGCGACTTCCGACAGACGGCGCATAGCGTAGTGGGATTTGAGCAAAATCGCTTCGCCCAGCTCTCGAAGCCCGTTGCGTCCTAAGAGGGTGAGGTAGACTGCAGAGGCGACAGCGCACAGCGCCTCGTTGGTGCAGATGTTGGAGGTGGCCTTCTGCCTCCTGATATGCTGCTCGCGGGTTTGAAGCACCATGCAGTACCCTCGGTCTCTTCCGTCGTGCGTCGTCGTCACGCCGATAATCCGTCCAGGCATTTGGCGAACCGTGGCCAAGTCGCTTCGACAGGCGAATATTCCGAGAAGAGGCCCGCCGAAGTTCGCGTGATTTCCGAGGGGTTGGCCTTCTCCGATGACTATATCTGCTCCGTAGCTGCCAGGAGGGTTGAGAAGTCCGAGGGAAACGGGGTCTACACCTACGATGAAGAGGGCTCCGTGGTCGTGGGCGATTCTGCCTATTTCTTCGCCCCGCGTCTCGACAAAGCCCAAGTAGGCGGGGTTTTCGATGTAGACCGCGGCTGTCTTGTCTGAGATCTTTGCGCCCAAATCGGCTAGGCTGAGCTGTCCCGTCTCCTTGTCATAGTCCACCTTGTTGGCATACATTCCAGCTGCGTCAATGTATGTTTCCAACGTCGCGCAACGTTCTGGGTGAACTATTTTGGGAACGAGGATTTCCGGACGATGATTTAGGCGCGTTGCCATCCGTGCCGCTTCGCCCAACGCTGAAGCCCAGTCGTAGAGGGAGCTGTTGGCCACGTCCATGGCAGTCAGCTCGCAGACCATGCTTTGATATTCGAAGAGAAGTTGGAGCAGGCCCTGAGAAACTTCGGCTTGGTAGGGAGTGTACGAGGTCAGGAATTCAGTCCTCTGGACGATGTTGTCCACGGCTGCGGGCACGTAATGGTGCCAGCATCCAGCGCCGAGGAAGACAGGCATATCTCGGCTGGTCTTGTTCTTCGCCAACAACGACTCGACGTGGCGTTTCACCTCGTACTCGGACATTGGAGCGGGCAGGTCTAGCCGGCGTTTGAGCATGAACTGGTTTGGAACGTCTGAATACAGCGCGTCTATGGTTTCGATGCCGATTTCCCTCAGCATCTTCTTCTTGACTTCTGGCTTCGAGTTTGGGATGTAAGGATGCGTGTAGGCTTCTGTCATGGGTTCCCACCGACGTCGAGGATTACTGGATTCTCGAAACTACGTCTTTAAGCTTTTGAAACAGCCTCCAAGGCAAGCTTCAGCAACGTCTCTGTGTTCTTCAAGACCCGACGGTTCCCGAAGGCGGGTCGCCACTCCCGCTCGGTCAGGAGGTCAGAGACGATTAGACCCGACGCTATCTCCACACCCCTGTGTTGGGCCACCGCGTAGAGGGCAGAGGACTCCATGTCGACGGCTAGAACGCCTGTCTTTCGAAACCCCTCTATCTTACCCCAGGTCTCCCTGTAAACGCCGTCAGTGGTCAGGACCGAACCAATGAGGTGTGGAATGCTGTTCCTGTTCAGGGCTCCGACCAGAGATCGCTTCAAGGAGGGTGACGGTGTCAGATTCCGCGGCCGTCGCAGATAGTGGCAGGTGGTGCCCTCGTCGCACACGGTTTCAGTAGCTACGATGATGTCCCCAGGTTTCAAGAAGGGCTGTATCCCGCCTGCGATTCCTACTTCAACGACCTTCCTGACTCCGCAGGCGATGAGTTCTTCGAAGACCATAGCCGCAGCTGGGGAGCCGATGAAGTTCGTCGCCACCGCGATACCGACCCCGTTGAAGGAGCCGATGCTCATCGAGAGGCGGTCGCTATACCACCACCAGTCAACCGGCTTCCCGTCTATGAGCTTGTCTAAGAAGTTGAAGCGGCGACGATGATAAGCCATGACCATCTTCGACGGGAGCTTGAAGGTTCTCACGTCCACTTTCCTGACGGATGCCAAGTACTCTAAGAAGTCGCGAGGAGTAAAAATCGGCTCGTTCTTCCTCAAAGTCTCGTCCATGAGAGCTTTTAGTTCCCCATTGTTAAAAGCTTTTAAACCTCGCTTCCTTTTTAGCAAACGGAAGACGAAGGCGTTGACGATGAAGAGCTACAATGAACTCTTAGAGCGTGCCAAATCTAAACTGCCTAAAGAAAAGGGCAGCGGTGAGCGATTCGAGATTCCCGCAGTGCGCTCATCCGTGATTGGCATGCGCACCGCTATCATAAACTTCAAGGAAATCGCCGAGGCCTTGAACCGAGACCCACGGCACCTCATGAAATTCCTGACCAACGAGATGGCCACTGCAGGCAATCTCGAAGAGACACGGGCCGTCTTCCAAGGCAAGTTTCCTCACGACACGCTCAGCCGGCTAGTAACCATCTACGCCGAGAACTTCGTCACATGCCCTGTCTGCAAGCGTCCAGACACGAAAGTCGTAAAAGAGAGACGTCTCTTCTTCCTAGTATGTGAAGCATGCGGCGCAAAATCGTCGATAAAAGCCATCTGAGCTCACAGAAGCCCAACGTCTTGGAAGTCTACGTCAACCTCAGAAGATGGGGCGAATGCGTCCTTCTCGCAATGTGCGACGCCGACTTGTTAGGCAAGACGCTGAAGCAGGGGAAGATAATCTTCCAAGTCCGCGAGGAATTCTACAAAGGATCCCTACTGGGCCTGGAGGAGGCCGTGGACCTAATCAGACAGTCGACGATAGTAAACATGGTTGGACCGAGAATCGTGGAGAAAGCCCTCGAACAGCAGTTGGTACATCCAGACGCGGTGCTGAACATCGACGGCGTGCCACATGCGCAGATAGTCAGAGTCTGATCGTGGCCTTCCGGCAGCGAACGGCGCCACAACTCGCCAACAATTCGAATATAACCTATTTAAGCAACCCACGCCGTTAATGAAACAAGAAGCCATCTCGAGGTGGCTGTTTGGGTAAAAAGAAAGTCCTAAGCGAAACATCCTTGAGCGATGCGATAATGCCCGCCCAAGGCGACGTCTTGGGTGTAGCTGTCAGGCTTCTGGGGTTCGATAGAGTGCTTGTAAAGTGCCAAGACGGGCATGAACGGCTCTGCCGCATACGTGGAAAGATGAAGCGACGAGTCTGGATTCGGCAGGGCGACATCGTCCTGGTCTCTCCATGGGACTTTCAAACCGACCAAAAAGGGGACATCATCTGGCGCTACACAAGAGCGCAGGCGGACATGCTCCGCAAGAGAGGCATGTTAACAATTTCGTGAGGTAACTATGCGTGGCGTACCAGAAGCGGCTGGCTAGGAGGCTCAAACGTAGAGAGGAAAGATACGTGACGGAACAGCTGCTGAAGGAGAAAAGAAGCGAAGAATACGAAGTTCTAGAAGAAGTCTTCGACAAATCCACGCTTATGACCATCTACGAGTTCATGAACAAGGGCTCAATCAACGAAATCTACGGCGTCGTCAAGGCTGGCAAGGAAGCCCGCATCTACTGGGGAAAAGACATTGAAGGAAAGGAACTGGCAATCAAAATCTACTTGACGATAGCAGGCGACTTCAAAAGAGGAAAACTCCAGTACATAGAGGGCGACCCAAGGTTCAGGTACGTGAAACGCGACACGCGATCACTCGTCTTCACCTGGGCGTTGAAGGAGTTCAAAAACCTGCAGCTCGCCCGAGCTGCCAAAGTTCGAGTCCCAAGGCCCCTCGACATCAAGAAAAACGTGCTCATCATGGAGTTCATAGGCAAAGACGGCGACCCCGCACCGGAACTGAAAGAGCTGCCCCCCAAAAAACCTGAAAAGATCTACAACGACCTGCTGGAATACCTCAGGAGGCTGTACCGCAAGGCAGGCCTGGTTCATGGCGACATAAGCGAGTACAACGTGATGATCTGGCGGGGCAAACCATTCCTCTTCGACATGGCACAAGCCGTGCCCCTATCCCATCCCATGTCGACCACGTTCCTCAAACGAGACCTAGAAAACCTCCACCGATACTTCAAGCGGCTCGGGGTGAAAGTGCACTCCATAGATGAGATGTACAGGAAAGTCACAGAAAATGGTGAGCCCTAGCACATTCGTGAAAATTCCAAAGAGAAGAGTAGGCGCCCTCATAGGACCCAACGCCTCCACCAAGGACCTCATCGAGAAGAAACTGACGGTGCAGCTCAGCGTGGACAGTGAAAGCGGCGACGTAGGCATAACTCTCTCGCCATCAGCCACTGACCCGTCGATGCTTCTGAGGGCGAAGGAGATTGTCTCTGCCATCGGTAGAGGCTTCTCCCCCGAGCATGCGAGGAGGCTCTTGGACGATGAAGAGGCATTGTTGATAGTCGTCGACATCAGGAACTTCGTGGGGAAGTCTGAGGCTAACATCAAACGGCTAAGCGGAAGAATAATCGGCAAGGAAGGAAAGACCAGAAGGCTGATTGAAGAGTTGACCGACACCTACCTATCAGTGTACGGTCACACGGTCAGCATCATCGGAACCATGGAAGAGGCTGAAATCGCGAGGCAAGCCGTTGAGATGTTCCTCCGCGGACGACTGCACGTCTCAGTCTACCGCTTCCTGCACGCCAAAAGGAGAGAACTGAAGAAGAAAAGGCTAGAGCTGTGGAAGAAACCCGAAGAGACGGCCTGAGCCTCAGACTGCTGGATCAAAAACGACTGGAAGGCACAGAAGAGCTGCGAAGCAACGAAGGTTAAAGGCGACACAGCTGATATGGGTAGGTTAAAATATCCGCTTAAGACTGTTAACTAATCCCCACAACGAGTCAAGCGTGAGTTCTCTTGGCAAGAAGAGTCAAGCTAACCGATACAACTTTCAGGGACGCTCATCAGTCCCTGATGGCAACTCGCATGCGAACCGAGTCCATGCTACCCATAGCCCGAAAAATGGACCAAGTAGGTTTCTTCTCACTCGAAGTCTGGGGAGGCGCCACCTTCGACGTCAGCATACGCTACTTGGGAGAAGACCCGTGGGAACGCCTTCGCGCACTAAAGGAGCATGTCCAAAAAACGCCGCTGCAGATGCTCCTTCGCGGACAGAACCTCGTAGGCTACCGCAACTACCCGGATGATGTACTGACTAAGTTCGTCGAGAGGGCTGCAGAGAACGGCATCGACGTCTTCCGAGTCTTCGACGCCTTAAACGACACGCGTAATCTTGAAACCGCCCTGAAAACCGTGAAAAAAGTCGGCGCCCACGCACAGGGCACGCTCTGTTACACCGTGAGCCCAGTCCACACGATAGAATACTTCGTCAAGGTGGCTGAGCGCTTAGCTGAACTCGAATGCGACTCCATCTGCATTAAGGATATGGCCGGCATGCTGATGCCCAAAGAAGCCTACGAGCTTGTGTGGGCTTTGAAAAAGGAGGTGGGGTTGCCGGTTCACATGCACAGCCACAGCACGAGTGGCACAGTGATGATGACCTACCTCCGTGCTTGTGAGGCTGGCGCCGACATCTTGGACGCTGCCTTCTCTCCCTTCGCGTGGGGCACTTCGCAGCCGCCTATCGAGAGCATCGCGGCCGGGCTGAAGGGCACAGAGTACGACACGGGACTCGATATGGAGTTGCTCGTCGAAATCGCCGAGTACTTCCGGGATTTGAGAGAGAAATACTACGACCCTCTGCACCTCATCAGTCCCTTGGCCGAGCGCGTGGATACGTCCATCTTGAAGCACCAGATTCCAGGTGGAATGTTCTCCAACCTGATTTCCCAGTTGAAGGAGCAGAACGCTGCGAATAGGCTCGACGAGGTGCTGAACGAGGTTCCACGAGTGAGGGAGGAGCTGGGGTACCCGCCTCTTGTCACGCCCACGAGTCAGCTGGTTGGAACACAAGCGGTCTTCAACGTCTTGTCGGGTGAACGCTACAAAATAGTGCCCAAAGAGATAAAGGACTACGTGAAGGGACTCTACGGTAGACCCCCTGCATCTATAAACGAGAAGTTAAGGAAGAAAATAATCGGCAACGAGGAGCCTATCCAACGCCGCCCAGCAGATCTCCTTGAATCAGAGCTCGGGAAGATACCTGACTCCGTGAAGCCTTACATAGAGAATGAGGAGGACGAGTTAACCTACGCCTTGTTCCCGAAAGTGGCAGCGGAGTTTTTCAAGAAGCGAGAGGCGAAGAGAAAAACCCAAGCCTCAAGCCTGACTCCGGAGCAGCAGGAGTTAGAGGAAGTCGCTGCCCTCTCTGTAGCGGCTGCGGCTTTTGTAAAGAGCACGCATGAGGTAAAGGCAGTTATCCCAGCCAGAAGAGCTGGAACCGGAAGAACCTCGTTGTGGGTTTTAGCTGCACGACAGGAAATGATTAGGCAAGGTGGCTGAGAACTTGCCCGAGTACCACATGACAGTCGAGGACAGGTCTTACCGAGTAGAGCTGACTAAGAAAGAGGGGAAAGGACTGTTCGAAGCCAAAGTGAACCACAAGCCCGTGGAGTTCGAATTAGCAGGCCTGACTGAAGCACACTCGCCCATAACTCTCAAGGTTAGGGACAAAACCTATCACGTTGAAATCGACAAAATCGACCGACGACTGCCCTTCACTCTAAAGGTCAACGAAACTCCCTTCAGGGCTCAGTTCAAGGAACCAGCCAAACACGCAGCTATTCCAACACTCGCCCCAGCAATAACCAGAACCGAGAAAACACGCGGACAAGTCCCAGAAGAGGGGACAGTGGTGGCACCTATGGCTGGAAAGATAGTTTCAGTCAAAACGAAGAAAGGCGACACCGTGAAGACCGGCGACGTAGTCTGCATACTCGAAGCAATGAAGATGGAGAACGAAATCTCGGCACCTATGGCGGGGGTAGTTCAAGAGGTCAATGTTTCAGAGGGAGCCGCGGTGAACGAAGGCGATGTTCTGATACTGATCAAGTAGGCAGTCAGGTTAGACTACGACGATTACTGAAACATCGTTCACGTTTGTTCCAGTGAGACCTGTAAGGATAAGGTCGTCGAGTCTGGAGAAGAAATTGTGCGAGTCGTTGTCGGCGAGTGAAGCTTTAGCGTCCAACCCCAGTTTCTCGGCACGTGCTACCGTCCTGCCATCCACGATGGCGCCAGCTGCATCCGTCGGCCCGTCTATGCCGTCAGTGCTGAGAGACGCCACAACGACGCCATTCATGCCTGAAACCTTCAACGCCGCGGCCAAGGCGATTTCCTGGTTCCGGCCACCTTTGCCGCTTCCCGTTACTGTGACTGTGGTCTCTCCGCCTGCGACGATTGCGCATGGTTTGAGCAATGGGTTCCCAGAGGATTCGATTTCTTCCGCGATGGATGCGAGTGCTGTTCCCACGTGTCTTGCTTCGCCTTCTAAGGATGATGTGAGAAGGAGGGAACGCACACCCCTTTCTTCGAGTTTGGCGCAGGCGGCTTGTGTCCCGGAACGATTATTGCCGACCACGATGTTGTAGACTTTGCTGAAAGCCTCGTCTCCTTCCTTAGGCGTCTCCGCAACCAACCCCCTCATACCTTCATCCAGCAGTGTTCTGACAGATGATGGGAGGTTGTCCCACAGCCTGTATCTCGTAACTATTTTCACGGCGTCGCCGAACGTAGTTGAATCGGGGACTGTTGGACCCGAGGCAATAAAGTCTAAGGGGTCACCTATCACGTCGGACAGTATGAGGTTTAGGATGGTCGCAGGGTAAGCCTTCTTCGCCAGCCACCCGCCCTTGAAGCTTGAGATATGTTTACGCACCGTGTTGATCTCGTTTATCGTGGCTCCAGACTTCAACAGAGCATTCGTAACCTGCCCCTTGTCATGCAGAGTAATGCCCTCACGGGGCAGCGGCATCAAGCTTGAACCTCCTCCTGAGATCAAGCAGATGATTAAGTCATTCTTATCTGCCCGGCTGATTAAATTTAACATGGCTTTGACTCCCTGCACACCTCTGCGGTCAGGGATGGGATGACTCGCCTCTTGGAGCCGTATCCTACGGGTTTTGTTGGAATCGCTGCCGTCGGGAACGTTTACTAATCCATCTGATATTCGGTTTCCGAGGATTGATTCCAGAGCCTTGGCCATCTTGCCGCTTGCCTTTCCCCCTCCCACGACGAGAACGTGCTCAAACTTGTTCAAGTCAAGCCTGTTTCGGCCAACCTTCAACGTGTGGTCTTTAACAGTGACTTTGGACCGTACTATCACTTCGGGGTCTGACGCTTCCAGCGCGGCTTCCAAGGCTTCTAACGCAAGTGTCCGAGCCTTTTTCTCGGGCTTAGATCGGGCGTTATTGATGAGAACTCTCTTGTTCGTAATTTTCATCAAATCATCGCCAGCGTTATAAGCTCCTGCAGTGACGTAATAAATGTATGCGTAACGTCTTCGGAAGTGGTTTTTCACACGATGTGAAGGGGCAGGAATGATGGGGGAAGCCTCGGAAAAGGTGAGGATCGTTAGTCTGAACGAATCGAATGTAGACGACTTGATCTTCGTGTGTTCCTCTAAGAGGCTAAAGGACCGCCTACATCAAAGGGGGATAGAGTTGAAGAAACGTTGGCTCAAGGAAATGCTCGACAACTACGGCTCAGTCGCCAAGATAGCCTATCACGAAGGAAAGCCTGTGGCGCAGATACTCTACTTTCCCGAAGAAGCTGAGAAGACAAAGACGGGTAGGCGGGAAAACGTGCTTGTCCTAAACTGCGTCTACAACCCTTCACCAGGGGCACAGAGGCTTGGGATAGGCAGGATGCTCCTTGAAAGCGTGATCAAAGAGGCTAAGCAGAAGAAAACGTGCTTGGGCAACAAGCCGTGTAAGTTCATCGTGGCGAAGACGTTCAACACGGGCGAACTCACGCCACTGCCTGAATTCTACAAGAAACACGGGTTCATCCAGACACCAAGAGAAGAAGGGAACCGTGTCTACTTGCCAATAGAAGGCAGCTATGAACCCACCAAGCCCGTGGGCAAGTACGAGCCGTTGAAAGAGGACAGAGGCAAGGCGGTAGTCTTCTACGGTCCAGTCTGCCAGTTCGGCTACCCCTTCGCAAAGACGATAGAAAGCCTTGTCAGGGAAGCCGCTCCGAAGATGAGGGTTGAATTGATAGACGAGTGGGAGCACCCGCAAGAGTCTATGAAACGCAGGAGCCAGTGGCTTGTAGTGAACGCTAAACCCATATACACGTTCTTCATGGACAAGGAACGGTTCATGGACGAAGTGAAACAAGCGGCTGAATGAAAAGCATAATTAACTGGCAGTCGCTATCTTGAACCACGTCGAGGTGCTTGCCTTTGCCAAAACCCAGAGTATATGTTACCCGAGACTTGCCCGAAAAAGGGCTCCGAATGCTAAAAGAACGGTTTGACGCTGAAGTATGGCCGGAGTATGCTCCCCCACCGAAGAGAACCATTATCGAGAAAGGGGCAAAATCGGATGCTCTGGTCACACTGCTTTCTGACAAGATTGACGCTGAAGTATTCGAGGCGGCGTCCAGTCTAAAGATAGTCGCTCAGCTGGCAGTTGGGTTCGACAACATCGACTTGAAGGAAGCCACGAAGCGAGGAATCTACATCACTAACACACCAGGCGTCTTGACCGAGACCACTGCCGACTTTGCCTGGGCGCTTCTCATGGCTGCAGCGCGAAGAGTCGTCGAAGCTGACACGTACGTTCGCACGGGAAAATGGAAAGTTGGCTGGCACCCGATGATGTTTCAAGGAAGAGACATATACGGCGCAACGCTGGGAATCGTGGGCTTGGGAAGAATCGGCCTATCCATAGCGAAGAGAGCGAAAGGTTTCGACATGAAAGTGCTCTACCACGATGTAGTTCGCAGACGAGACATGGAGAAAGAATTGGGCATCGAATATACTGAGGTTGAAGACTTGCTGAGAAAAGCGGACTTCGTGACCCTTAACGTTCCTCTGCTAAAGAAAACCTATCACTTGATGGACGAGAAGAAGCTGAGGCTGATGAAGAAAACAGCCATCCTAATCAACAACGCCCGAGGCCCGGTCATAGACGAGGAGGCACTTTACAAGGCCTTGAAGGAAGGCTGGATTGCAGGCGCCGGCTTGGATGTCTTCGAACAGGAACCCACACCATCGAGCAACGCTCTGTTGACTCTCGACAACATTGTTGTTGCACCACACATATCCAGCGCCAGCTTCGAGACTAGGTCTAAGATGGCTGAGATGGTTGTTGAGAACCTGACAGCGTTCTTCGAGGGCAAAGTGCCACCGAACTTGGTCAACCAAGAAGTGATGCAAATCAAGAAGCCTGGCTGGAAGTGATCCCCGAACCAGCCTAGCCAAAAATCCCTTCACTGTAACACTGTTTGTGCTATGCGTCAAGCAGAAAGACATGTCCTGAATATCCGAAAGTGGTTATGTGTCTGCAAAACGCGGAACGTATCCCTTCTTATGTTGTATTCGCGTAGAAAAAGTTGGGAGGTGGCTACTGGAGGATCTGATAGACGGTGTCGCCTTCTCTCACGCGGTCGTTGACTTTCAGCCCGATGCTCTGCCCAGCGTCGGCTTTCTGAACGTCCTTGTGCTCTATCTGCATCGAATCAACAGTCTGCTCCACGCTCGTTGTCATTCCCTTTATTAGGATGCGGGCTCCCACTGAGATTGTGTCGCTCAGGTCGACTATTGCCACGCCTATCTTAGAGAAAAAGTGGGTTACGGTGCCGACTTCCTTAAGCTTCTGTTCACTCAAGCTTTCCGCCTCAACGAAGCAGACAATACTACTAAGGTAGCCACAGCTAAATATAGCTTGCCAATCTCTCCTTATCAACGAGTGTGATATACGTGGACTTCAGTCTAAGTCAGGAGCACGAGGTGCTGCAGAGAACAGTACGACTCTTTGCTCAAAGGGAACTCGCGCCGAAAGCCTCGGGATTGGATGACAGCGGCGAGTTTCCCCGCGACATCATCAAGAAGATAGCCAAATTGGGACTCGTTGGAATCGTGATTCCCGAGGAATACGGCGGCTCGCCAATGGGACACTTGGCGCGGATGATAGCCATAGAGGAAACGTCGAAGGTTTACCCGTCCATGGGCCTGTTTCTTCAAGCCTCGCCCCTTGGGCTTTGGGCGATACTTCATCATGGGGACGACGAGCAGAAACTCGAGCATATCCCACCAGTAGTTAATGGGGACAAGATAATGTGTATGGCCATCACCGAACCCGCAGGAGGCTCCGACCCCAAAGCCATCGCGACCACGGCCAAGCGTGAGGGTGACGAGTACGTCGTCAATGGAAGCAAGTGCTTCGCGACGAACGGAGGGGTTGCAGACACGTGTGTCTTCTTGGCAAAGACGGGAGACGGCTGGAAGGGTCTTAGCGTGCTTATAGCGGAGAAGGGGACTCCAGGATTTATCGTGGGGATTAGAGAGAAACACGTTGGGTTCCGAAGTATGGAGATTACCGAATTGTTCTTCGAGAACTGCCGAATCCCCACGAAGAACTTAGTCGGCAGAGAAGGAGATGGAATGCGTGTAGCCTTGGCCTCAGTGTCGGAGATTGGACGAACGGGCAACGCAGCCGTCGCCCTAGGAATAGCGGAAGCTGCCCACGAAACTGCGCTGCAATATGCCACAGACAGGCAGTTATATGGAAAGTCAATACGCCAACTCCAAGCTGTGCAATTCGCCCTCGCAGACATGGATGTAGAAATCGAGGCAGCCAGATGGTTGGTCTACTACGCAGCTTGGCTTCTTGACCGGGGAAAGACGGGGAAAGAAATATCCAAGGAGATTGCGAGGGCGAAGCTTTACACCGCTGAGGTAGCCAGAAGAGTGGCACTCACGGCGGTTCAAATGCACGGCGCCTACGGTACGTTGCCCGAGTTCAGGGCAATACGCTATCTATTAGACTCTTTAGAGACGATTGCGGCTGGAGGAACGAGCGAGATAATGCGCTCCATAATCAGTCAAAACCAAAAATGAAGAATACGAACGCATGCGTCATCTTCTCCCAAGTCAACACGGGATGGGGAGGAACTGCGTCACGATTCCTTCACAAAAAACTGCACGTGCTTCTTAGAGTTCCTATCAGAATAAACAACGTTCTGGGTAGATAATCTAGTCGACATCGAGACTTTCATGGTTGGTATAAGGGTGATGCAACCCTCAAGCCCCTCTCGTTAAAGTGCCTCACAGAAATAGGATGGAGATGGGTGAAGGTTACTGGCGATAAATAAGACTCGAGCCTCTTCGTTGCAAGCGAACTTGCCAAATGTAAACGTTATATAGTCTGTTCCCTTCTACTAAATTCTTCTAGGAGTTGATGGTCATGAGTCCCATCATCGCGAAGAGGATGCAGAGTCTAGGAACCGAAACAGCCTTCGAGATGCTCGCAAGAGCCAAAGCCCTAGAAAAGCAAGGTCGCGACATAATCCACCTCGAAATAGGCGAACCCGACTTTGACACTCCGAAGAACATCCGAGATGCTGCATCGAAAGCCATGAACGCGGGATACACGCACTATGTGCCTGCTGCTGGAATCCCCGAGCTGCGAGAGGCCATCGCCGAGTACATCTCAAAGACAAGAAGCATTAGCGTAGCCCCAGATGAGGTGGTTGTGACGCCTGGAGCCAAGCCCATTATCTTCTTCAGCATACTCGCCTGCGTCGAACCGGGCGACGAAGTGATGTACCCAAACCCAGGCTTCCCCATATACGAGTCGATGATTAACTTCGTGGGCGCCAAACCTGTGCCCATGCCCTTGAAGGAAGAGAACGACTTCGCTCTTGACACCGAGGATACCGTGAAGAAGATCTCGACCAAGACTAAGATGATTGTCCTCAACTTCCCAGAGAATCCCACTGGCGGAGTCTTGACCAAAGAGAATCTGGAAGCCATCGTCGACAAAGTCCGAGGCAGAGAGGATTTGGTCATAGTCTCAGACGAAGTTTACAGCCGAGACATCTACGAAGGCGAACACAGAAGCATCGCCTCGTTTCCAGGCATGAAGGAGAAGACTGTGATAATAGACGGCTTCTCGAAGACCTATGCCATGACAGGTTGGCGGCTAGGCTACGGAGTTATGCGAAAAGACCTGGCTGAGAAAATCACGCAACTTATGATAAACTCGAACTCGTGCACCTGTGCATTTGCGCAGATGGCAGGCGTGGAGGCACTGCGTGGTCCTCAGGACGAAGCCCATAAGATGGTTGAGGAATTTAGGCGCAGACGAGAAGTAATCGTCTCCGGACTGAACAAGATCAACGGTATATCCTGCAAGAAACCCAAAGCCACGTTTTACGCGTTCCCGAACGTGCGAGGAGTAGGCATGGACAGCCGCAAACTTCCCGACTTCCTACTGAACAAGGCAGGTGTAGCAACGCTGTCAGGCACGGCTTTCGGCGAGTATGGCAAGGGTTATATGAGGATCTCGTTTGCCAACTCAATCCCTAACTTGGAGAAAGCCTTGAAGAGAATCGACGAAGCGCTGAAGACACTCTAGAAGATTGTGAGGGGTTTGTATTCGCCGTAGACTTCACGGAGGGCGTTGCAGACCTCGCCTACCGTTGCATACACTTTCATAGCCGCCAGAATCGGTGGCACCAGGTTTTCTCTCTCATCAACGGCAGCGTGGCGTAGCCTGTCGAGGGCTTCCCTCACCTTTCTCCCATCTCTTCCTTTCTTCACACGGTTTAGTCTTTCAACCACTTTCCTCTCGACATACGGATCGACTCGAAGGGTTTTGAGTGGCACTTCTTCTTTGATTGTGAAATCGTTGACCCCTACAATCGTGCGTTCCTTCTTCTCCACTTCCCTCTGATACCTATAAGCGCTCTCGGTGATTTCGCGCTGCATGTACCCGTTCTCCACAGCGTTCACTGCACCGCCTTGGCGGTCGATTTCCCCCAAGTAATGTGTGGCATCTTCCTCAATTTGATTCGTCAAGGCTTCGATACAGTAACTTCCTCCAAGCGGATCAACCGTGTCAGCTGCACCGCTCTCGTAGGCGATTATCTGCTGAGTGCGGAGGGCGATAGTCACTGCTTGCTCACTGGGAAGGGCGTATGCTTCGTCGAAGCTGTTCGTGTGGAGACTCTGAGTACCGCCGAGAACCGCGGCGAGCGCTTGGAGAGCGACGCGGACGATGTTGTTGTGGGGTTGTTGGGCAGTCAACGCGACGCCGCTCGTCTGAGTGTGGAACCGCAGTTGCCATGACGCAGGGTCTTTGGCCGCGAACCTTTCCCGCATTATTCGTGCCCAAAGTCGTCTGGCCGCTCGAAACTTGGTGACTTCTTCGAGGAAATTGTTGTGGCAAGCAAAGAAAAAGGATAATCTGCTGGCGAATGCGTCCACATTCAGGCCGCGGTCGATAGCTGCCTGTACATAGGCCACGCCGTCTGCAAGCGTGAAGGCCACTTCTTGGGCTGCTGTTGCGCCTGCCTCGCGGATGTGATAGCCGCTTATGCTTATCGTGTTCCACCGTGGCATGTTCTGGCTACAGTATTCGAACACATCTGTGACGAGCCGCATGCTCGGCTTCGGCGGGTAGATGTACATTCCCCGGGCTACATACTCTTTCAGAATATCGTTCTGTACAGTGCCACCAAGCGAGGATAGAGGTAATCCTTGCTCTTGAGCAATAGCAACGTACATTGCCAAGAGAACGGCAGCAGGCGCGTTTATCGTCATGCTCGTAGTGACCTTGTTTAGGGGGATTTTGTCGAAAAGCAGCTCCATCTCTCTTAAAGTGCATACGCTTACTCCCACCTTCCCGACTTCTCCCAATGCAAGAGGGTGGTCACAGTCCAACCCGACCTGTGTAGGAAAGTCGAAGGCCACGCTTAAGCCTGTCTGTCCCTGCTGAAGTAGGTATTGGAAACGCTGATTCGTCTGCTCGGCCGTCCCGAAGCCCGCGTACTGCCGCATTGTCCACAGCCGTGCACGATACATGGTTGGGTAGACGCCGCGTGTGTAAGGATATTGGCCTGGAAACCCCAAGTCTCTAACATAGTCAAAGTCCTCTGTTTCTAGAGGGGTGTAGATCCTCTCGACTGGAGCATTGGAAGTCGTCACAAAACTCGCTCTTCTTTCGGGGAGACGTGCGAAGCTTTTCTCAACAGCCTCCTTCTCCCATTTTGCCCTCTCCTTTCTGAGAGACTCGGTTTGTCGACGCGTCAATCGCTTCACCGTACCTTCTAATCTTTAGTGCTGTAAGATAAGTTATCGTTTTTGTCGTCCACTGTGAGACATTCAAGAAGGCAGGCCACAATGTTTTTTGCTGGCACTCCTAATCGCCGACAAGCAGTATGGAGTATCTAAACAGGCAGCAGATGAAAAAACAGATTTCGAGAATTATCGGCGGCTTCAACTCCAGACGTAAGAATATGGAGAACGTCCCGGTCTTAGAAGACTGACTCTTCAATTCCTGTCATTCTTTTCTCGTTTCATAATCTGCCGCGCCGCGATTACCCCTGAAACAGAGGCTTGAACTAACCCTCGCGTTAGTCCTGCTCCGTCGCCGATTGTGAACAGGTTATGAATAGGTGTCTCCAAGCATTCATTCAATGCCAGTCGCGAGGAGTAGAACTTCACTTCCACACCGTATAGCAAGGTGTCACGGGAGTGTAGACCCGGCGCGAGCTTGTCCAGAGCCTCTAGCATCTCCCGTATGTCTGACAAGTAGCGGTAAGGAAGAACAAAGCTCAGATCACCGGGAGTGGCGCTTTTCAACGTTGGCACCACCGTACTTCTTTGTATTCTCTCCTCAGTCGAGCGTCGTCCTGCTTCCAAGTCGCCTAGCCGTTGGACTATGACGCCTCCGCTGAGCAGGTTGGTCAGCCGGGCGATGTACTTCCCGTAGGCTATCGGCTCCCTGAACGGTTCGGTGAACGATGTGCTGACTAGGATGGCGAAGTTGGTGTTGTCGGTTTTTCGCTCGGCGTAGCTTTGACCATTTACGGTTAGAACCCCGTCATAGGACTCTGTTATAACCTCGCCGTAGGGAGCTACGCAGAACGTTCTGACGGCGTCGTCGAAAAATTTGGAGTAGTAGATGAGCTTAGGTTCGTACAGAATTTTGGTCAATTCCTCCAAGACTGCGGCTTGGACTTCGACGCGGACGCCCACGTCGACTGGGTTGTTCAGCGTCTTCAACCCAAGAGCCTGAGCCTCCACCTTTAACCATTCAGCGCCGCTTCGTCCAGGGGCGGCTATGACGTATTTGGCGAGTATTTTGTCGCCGTCAACTGTCTCCACACCCTCGACTTTCCCATCCTTCACGAGGAGCCCTTTGACTTCCTTCCGAGTCTTAACTTCCGCCTTGCCGTTCAGGTGGTTTCGCATCTTCCGGAGGGTTTCGGCGCATTTTTCGGTTCCCATGTGGCGGACTCGTTGTTGGATAAGCTTTAACCCGATGAGGGATGCTCTGCGCTCGATTTCCTCAGTCTTGTCCAAGTCTGCACCGTAGAGATTGTTGGGGGCGCCGAACTTCTTGTAAATCTGGTCGACGTAGCTCACTAGTTTTTGGAGTCTCTGTTCGCCCATGTATTCACCGAGCCAGCCACCTACTTCGGTGGACAAGGTTAACTTGCCATCGCTGAAGGCGCCGGCGCCTCCCCATCCATGTAGAACGTTGCAAGGGTCGCAGTTGAGGCATCCCAAACCTCGGCTGGCGGGACACTTGCGCTTATCGATGTCGCCTCCCTTGTCGAGAATTAGGATATTCAGCGACGTGTTTTCCACGAGTTCGAGAGCTGAGAAGATGCCGGCAGGTCCTGCGCCGACGATCACGACGTCGTGTTTCAAGAGGCGTCCACCAAAGCCTTACACAGAATTACCTAACTACCATATATCTTTAGCGTAGTTAGAATTCATCAGTCTTCAAGCTGACACAACGGTCTCGTTGTACGTTCTAATGGCAGCTTTTTGGGGTCAGCGTTGCGCTAGTTTTTGGCTTCCAGAGAATTGAAATGGAAGTTTCGCTCGCGACTTTCCTTTTTTGGCGGCTCTCTCGAAGAAAGACTGGAAATTAACGTGTGAAGGCGTAGTTGTTGAAGAATGAGAAGGTTGTCGAGTCTCTGGATATGTTGCCAACAGGTGTGGACGGGCGGCCTTCGGTATACTCATTCAAGTCAGGTGCAGCGGTATTCAGGCCGAAACTGCCGCTGCCAGTTTTCAGGTAGAAGCGGGGCTTTCCCGCATCTTTACCTTTTTTCGGCTTCATAGCTGATGATGATTCCAGAACATGCACGCGTTTCACGAATGAACAAGATAGAAAAAGGGGTCTTGTGTTCAGGCCTGCGTTTTCTTCGAATGTTTTTTCTTTGCTAGGACAAAGCCTACGGTAGAGAGAATCATGAACAGCGGCAGGATGAGCAGAGATGGGTATTCTGGGACTACATGATACTGATGCTGATACCCGAAAACTTCTTCGCTTGTAATCATGTTGCCCATTTCGTCTTCTGCTGAGATGGTGTAGTTTACCCATGTGCAATAGTCAAACGCGGGTATGGCACCATTCCAGATGTTCTGTTCTAGATTCGTCATTTCAACAGTCACCCATGTTCCGTTGCCGTTAGTGTAGTATAGAACTGCTTGTTTTACTCCGCTAAGATTGTCGGCTACTGTGGCGTTGACGGCGACTGGGTTCTCAGGTTGAACGTTGTGCGCCAAGGGAGACTGGGAAACTGCTTGTATGTCTGGTGGAGCTGTGTCGATTGAGAAGTGGATTGAGGTGGAGGACGCCATGTTGCCGACAGTGTCGTTCGTGTAGACTGTAATGAAGTAGGGCCCATCCAAAAGGCTGGTGAGGGTGGTGTTGCCCGTCACTGTCACGTTGGCTTGGCCGTTCAGGCTATAGCCCATCCACGAGGTGGGCTCGTCCACCGTGAACGTCAACATGACCGAGGCGATGGTGTACGTCACGCTTTGCGGCGAGATTATGCTGATATGGGGCGGTGTTGTATCGACGGCGAAGAAGACAGGCTCCGAGGCGCCCATGTTGCCAACTGTGTCGTTGGCGAAAACCACCACACTGTGGGGACCTTCGGAAAGACCCGTTAGAGTGATGTTACTCGTTATTGTCACGTTGGCTTGGCCGTTCAGGCTATAGCCCATCCACGAGGTGGTCGTGTTTACTGTGAAGGACAGAATTACGTCGGTGGTGGGGTAAGTGGTGTTTTGTGGGAAAGTTATGATAATACTGACCGGGCCTGCCGAAACTGTGAAGTGCACCATATTTGAGCTGCCCATGTTTCCGACGGTGTCGTTGGCGTAGACGATTATCGAGTGCGGTCCGTTAGAAAGCCCCGTCAGCGTTGCATTGTCGGTTATTGTCACGTTCGACTGTCCGTCCAGGCTGTAGCCGATCCATGAGGTTACGTCGTCGACGGTGAAAGTCAGTGCAACCATGGTGGTGGCGTATGTTGCGTTTTGGGGTGAGACTAGGTTGATGTGCGGCGATGTTGTGTCGATGGTGAAGTATACGGGGTCAGATATACCCATGTTACCCACCGTGTCGTTGGCAAAGAGCATTATGCTGTGTGAACCTTCTAATAGGCTTGTTAGGGTGATGTTGTTCGTCACTGTAGCGTTCGGCTGACCGTCAAGGCTGTAGCCCATCCACGAGGTGGGCTCGTCCACCGTGAACGTCAACATGACCGAGGCGA
>CAYNAW010000005.1:0-48715 GCA_964395545.1 uncultured Candidatus Bathyarchaeia archaeon
CTCGTTATTGTCACGTTGGCTTGGCCGTTCAGGCTATAGCCCATCCACGAGGTGGGCTCGCTTGTTGTGAAGTTTAATGGTGCTTCGTTTGTTGGGTAGGCTGCGCTTTCTGGGGAGGTGACGGTGATGGCCGGTGGGGTGGTGTCGGTTCCGTGGATTCTTATCTCGAAGGTGGAGTGGTTGTAGTTGAAGTATATCCATCTGTTGGTGTTATCGTCGTGTATGGTGTGATTGGCGTAGTTTGGTGGTGCGTCGTCTATTGTTATGTTGTATGGTTCGGTCATCAGGGTGTGGGGTATGGTTACTCTGCAGAAGCCGGCTGTTTGGTTTAAGGTCATGTTGGAAGCGTGCATTGTGATTGAGATGTCGGCGGGTGATTTAGTGAAGGCGAAGTTGTCTACTGTGGAGTTGGAGATGACGTGCACGTAGAGGTTGAAGGAGGTCATGAATCTTCTGAAGACGCCCATTAGCGGGTATCTATCAACGTTGTCGGTGGCTACGGTGATTGGGGTATCCCCTATTCCGTCGTTGTTCAGGTCGGGTTGCGCGTAGATGCTCCAGTAGTTGCCTTCGAGACCGTTGTCCCATGTGTTGGAGGAGGTGGCCGATGCTTGTTCGGTGTTGTTGAGGAAGTTGTTGTGGTAGAACTGGTTGTTAGAGGAGCCGAATGCGAGTCTGACTCCATTTTGGTTGTCGGCTATAGTGTTTGTGGAGATTATGTTGTTGTTGGAACCGGAGAATAGGAAGGCGTCGTTATTCGCTGCAAAGTGGTTCTCGTAGATACCGTTGGACGAGGAAGCGCGGTGTATGTAGGCGCCTAGAAGGTTATCTTTGAACTCGTTTTCGATTATGATGTTGCTAGAAGAGGATTCGAGCCAGAGGCCGTATTCAACGTTCTCGGTTATTTTATTTCCATATATGTGAGTGCCCGAACAGTCGAGAACGTATATTCCGTCATAGTTGTCTGTCACGTTGTTCTGGTAAATGCGGCTTTGGCTGGAAGAGAAGAGGCGAACTCCCGTCAGGCTGTTCGCCGCTATATCGTTTCCGGACAAAGTGCTGTAGGGGGAAATAGAAAGCTCAATTCCATATCGGTTGGTCCATATGGCATTGCCGTTCACGCTGGTCTCTGAGGCATTATAGAGATAGATTCCTAAGTCGTTGTTGGCGAGTATGTTGTTCGCCGTTATGTTGTTGTTAATGCAATTGCTTAGCTGGATGCCATCATCATTGTTGGAAACTAAGGTGTTCCCAGAAATTAGGTTACGGGTGGAGGCGCTCCAGAATTTGATTCCGTCGTTGCCGTTAGCGGTTATGTTGTTCTGGGCGATTGTGTTTCCATGCGATCCAGTGAAGGAGATCCCGTCGAGACTATTGTTTGTTATGTTGTTGTTGATGATTCCGCTTGATGAGACCGCGATGAACACGATGCCGTTGTAGAATCCTCTGATGTTGGCGTTCTTGATGGTTACGTTGCTTGTGCTGGTTGAACTGACTCCTGTTCCGCTTCCAGTTCCTTGAATGGTGAACCCTGCGACGTCGATCACCGTATCGTTTCTCTGGATTACGAGGGTTTCACCAATGTTGCCTGTGAACGTGTATGTGATTTTATCAGGTGTTGTTATGGGGGCGGCGGGGGGGTCGATGCTACCGTCTGCTCTCACGTAGATGGTGTTTTGAGCCATGGCTATTCGGGTGTTAAGAGTGAATCCCATGAGAATCATTGACAGTGCAATATAGAGCATTCCAAATAGTGATGCGTTTCTGCGGTTCATTCTAATTCACTGTGGCTCATGTTGTGTCGTTTGAACGTATTTAACGCTTTTTGCGTCTCTGCGCGCGTGCATGTGGTTCAGTGTATAAGACCGAGAGTTACGATGTCGTCTTCGATATCGCGCGCGCATGCTAAGCCTTCGGCGCGTCCGAAAAATCGCCCACGAAGAGGCCCGTAAACTGGCAAAGGTAGGCTTCGAGTGTGTCACAGACGAATACTACGCCGTGGAGGAAACTGTTCTGCAAGCCAAAGCAGGCTCTAACATACCGAAACTAATCCTTTATGGCCTCTATCAAGCTCATAACGTTCCACAACTTCACGCGTGTGTATGGTGGCATGTTCGGGTCTTGGAGAATTTCATCCAAGACTGAAACGGCGTTGGAAGCCCTCACAGCTGCGCTTAGCTCCCCGTCTTGGAGGGCGTCCATCGAGTTTTTAGCAGCCCGTCTGATGTTCCGCGGTGTGGTTGTGTCTTCGGAGATTTGACCGAGCACGACTAAAGCCTGCTCTATCTTTTCCTCGTATTCCTTCGACTTCTTCTTGGTCACCATGTCTTGTATCCCACCTTGACAAAGTGAGAGCAAGCCTCAAATTGTCCAAGGCAGTAATATGAACCTTTGAGGTTTTAAACTTGTCTGAGAAGTCAGGAAACATCAAACAGATGGCTGACCTCCTGAAGCAGGGCGCCACCCTCACAGAGCTTGCTTGTCCAGCATGCGCCTCTCCCCTGTTCAGGTATAAGAGTGGCGACTTGTGGTGTGCTCGATGCGAAAAACGTGTAGTCGTCGTAAAAGAAAGCGACGAGGTCGAAAAGGTGACAGGCCAAGCCCATCTCGCTGCTCTCGAGAACACTATTCTGACCAAAATAGAGGCGATTGAGAAGAGGATAAGCGAAGAGGAAAACGTGGAGGAACTACAGAAACTCAGCGTCGTCTTAGCCTCACTCCTAGAAAATCTTGAAAAACTCAAAGAGATGAAAACCTAGGAGCTATCAGCTACGCTCGGGCATTACATCGACTTCCCAACAACCGTCCACGGATTTGTCCAATTCCGGCACAAGGCCCCAAGGAAGACACTTCAACATGCCATAGTGACCGTCTTCAGCACGATTAACCAGACGCAGCGCCTTCTCGAAGAAGTGATCCACGTCCCTTCGCAGAAGTGTGAAGTTGGCTTCGAAATCGGCGTCGGGGAAGAAGACACTTTCGTCTTCCTAGATGAGGAAGAAGTTAGGAAACTGGAGGACGAAACTGCTACGCGCATATTCCACTTCATGGATTTTCTGTGCGTCCTAAAGTACCACACCGTTGAAAGCTCGGCTAGGCGTGTGCCGTTGAAGTTCGACTATTTCATGCTACGCTTTGCATTCGACAAGACCCTACTGGAATTGGTGGTCTCACACGAACGTGGTCCCAGACGGGTAGATGTAGAAGACCTCATGAACTTCCTGACGGACCGTGTCAAAGAGGAACTCGCAAAACAATGTTCAGCTACTCTCACGTTGGAGACTCGACAGACGATCTAGAAGCTTTCAAGAACCCAAAGACCACGGTCGCCACCGCCTTGGCCACTTTCGGAGTCGAGGCGTTGCCGTCAACCTTCACGAGTTGCTTCTGTTCCACCAATTCCAGATATTGTTTCCTAACCTTTCTTTGAGTCTGGAGCGTCTCCATTACCGACTTTCTCCTCTTGATGCGACGAATCACGACTTCGGGCGGCACATCGATATAGACTGCCAAATCAGGTTTCATCGCGTGCTTATTAATTTTCTCCACCCACTCCGCCGCCACGTCAGCTGCCCCTTGATAAGCCATTGAGGAGTAGAGGTAGCGGTCGCAGACAACAACCTTTCCCGTCTTAAGAACGGGCTTAACCTCGTTTTCTAGGTGATGGAGACGGTCGACCGCGAAAAGCACCGCTTCAACAACAGTCGGAACGCGGTCACTTCGCTGCAGGAGATGGTCTCTTATTACCCTGCCATAGATGCCTCTGCTAGGTTCAGTTGTGTAGACAGCGTCGTATCCCCCAGCCGTCAGAGCCTTCACTAGACAACGTGCCTGAGTAGTCTTTCCGCTGCCGTCTATCCCCTCAACGCAGATGAACACGCCTCGATGCCTTCCCAACGGTGTCAACCCTCCGCTCGGCTCTGAAGCCACTCGATGCTGCACGTTTTAAGCAAAGAGCAGATAAAACGTTTGTTGAAAGCATCCTTATATAGAAACAGATGTGATAGGAAATGGAGCGTTAACATCCATGGCTCAACGTTGGGGAGAAATAAAAGACCCCGTCCATGGCTACGTCTACGTGAGCAAGACGGAGAAGGACATAGTCGACACCTTCCCCATGCAGCGCCTCCACCGACTCCGCCAGCTGGCCGGCGCAGAATACGTCTACCCAGGTGCTAACCATACCCGCTTTGAACACTCCATCGGCACCATGTATCTAGCTCAACGAGTAACAGAAAACTCCAACTTGGCCCAGCACCTGTCAACAGAAGAGAGCGTAATGATTCGTCTCGCAGCGCTACTACACGACGTTGGACACGGGCCGTTCTCGCACGTGTTCGAACACTTGTTGGAGAAGTTTCTCGACAAGACCCATGAAGAGATGACTGCTTGGATCATAGAGAAATCTGAGGTATGCGACGTCCTAAAGAAAGCAGGATACGATGCTAAGGCGATAGCTAAGCTTGCCACGGGCTCACTGAACCGGAAAGGGAAAAATTTTATGGACCAGATCATTCAAAGTGCCGTTGATGTGGATAAGCTTGACTTCATCGTCAGAGACACCTACCACACGGGTGCGGAGTATGGAAACGTTGATGTCTTTCGCTTAATTCACATGCTAGACGTCTTGGATGAGGGGTTGGCAGTTGACGCTGGTGCCCTTTCCGCCCTAGAGTCTTTCATACTTGCACGCATAGAGTCTTTCAAGAGCATCTACTTCCACCGGGTCAGCCGAGCGGCGCAGATAATGCTCGCTGCAGCTATGGAGAAGGCGAAGGACGAATTGGGACTGGTCACATTCAAGACTACTGAGGAGTACTTGAACCTCGACGATTACACGGTGTGGACGGGGCTCAAACTCTGCAGCAAGTCGCACGCGATAATGGAGAACCTCGAGAGACGGCGGCTACTAAAATGCGCCTACGACCAAACATTCCACGTTAGGGACAAAGCGATCTCAAAGCTGTTCAGCGCCGAGCAAAACCGCAACGAAATGCGCGATAAAATCGCCGAAAAGGCAAGGGTTAGCCCGCAATTCGTTGTCATCGACGTTCCAACCCTGCCCTCAGTGCCTTACCACCATTCTGCCCTCATGGAACCGATGGAGATTCCAGTCTTCCACACCAAAGACGGCAGAAAGACTCCCCAACGCCTCAGCGATCTCTCCAGAATTTTCGACGCTCTGAGAGGGTTCATAAACGTCATCCGAGTCTACACAGAAGAAGAGCACCGCACGCAGGTCAGCAAGGCAGCCGAAAGCGTGTTGGGTGAGCTTCCCTACTCAGCGAGAATATCTTACTGAAGACGAGAATGTGCGAGTACAGGTGGTCGTGGGGTTTTCCTCCACAGGAGGGTGTCTGGGGACAGCCCGTGAATAGGGAGAGGGCACCTAAGGAGTGGAGTCGGCGATGTTGGGGAGAAATATCGTTGGAAAGCCTGCGGCAACGAAGTGACGAAGGCGGGAGGCGTAACCCTAATCTGCAGCGGTCAGTCCATAGAGTTATTCAACTAGACCGCTTCTCTGTTTGGGCTCACAGGCCTCGGTCACGATTTCCTCCAGCTTCTCGTAGTTGGCAACCAGAGAAAGACCAGCCTCAGTCAACTCTGTTCTGCCGCCTCGCGTTCCACCCTTCTTGGCCTTAACAACAGGCTGTCCTAGACATTTCTCTATCTCTTTCACAATACCCCATGCATATCGATAAGACATGCCGACCGCTTTGGCAGCAGCACTCAGAGATTTTGTTTCCTCGACTTCTTTGAGAAGTTCATAAGCGCCTTCACCGAAAACATACTTCCCGTCGATCTCAAACCACAGTTTGAAGGCGGGCTTGATCTTCGACTTTCCCAAGTGACTAACCATAGACCCTCTTCTGCATCGGCGTTAAAAACGTATGCCCATTTCCAACAAGCGTGACAGATAGATTTATTCAAGGGAACCCTCAATTGGGATAATGCTCCGGAATGGGCTCCGGTAGAAGCCTCTCTTTCGGCTGCCGAGTATAGCCCGGTTAAGTATTCCGGCCTTTCGAGTCGGAGACCCGGGTTCGAATCCCGGCCGGAGCACCAAAATTTGACTCGTCTTCGGCTATTCGTACCTTCGTAGGTAAAGTGGTTTGCTAGCCTCTTGAATTCGCTCTGCGTGGGAAAGGTCTCGTAGACTCATTCTGACTAGCCTGTCTATGTCCTCACAGACTTGTACAGCCTGGCCTGTTTCGACTTCCTCGAGCAGCTCGGAGTTCGGTTTCTTCCTTCGTATACAGGACCGTCTCATAACTTAGACCTCTATTCCAACGTGTTGCGCTTCGTTTGAGTAGGAGATTTTGTGCGTCTTGTTCATCGCTAACCACGTTATCAACTTTCGTCTTCAGGCGGAGTGGAGGGTTTAGGAAGCAACGATTGAATTTCGCTCGCTTCCTCGACCACAGGAATAATCTTCCTGAGCTTCGTGAAGTATTTTTGTGCTCTCAAAGTCTTGAACACCGCCAAGCCTCTTTCGGTGATGGCATAAACAGTCTTTGTCTTGGTTGACACACGTTCTTCAACGAGTTTATGGAAGATCAAGAAATCCATACACTGTTTGAGCGTACTGCAGTCAACTTTGGCTTTGTACGAGACTTTCTCGAACTTCAGAGGCTGAGGAACAAGGGCTTCTAGGATGCTCAGATATTTCTCCAACTTCGAACGAGCCATGCTGTTGTCTCTCCGCTTCCACGTCTCCTAGTGTTAGATATAGCTTTTGAGAATTCTAGATGATGATTCTCAATTCATGATCTGCGTACCACGATAAGCGTCCTCGAGGCAGCTATGATGTTGACTAACGATGGCAGTAGTAAGCTCCAATCGCGGCCTCTTCGTTGCTGTCGATTCTCACGAATCCGAACCGCTCAAACTGAACAATTGTGTCAACTCGCAGCTTCTTACAGTCTTCTTCGACGAACCCTTCAACAATGGACGCGTCGGGCATCATAACTTGGCACGTTGCGTCCATGGTTTTTGGCAGCCAGTGGATAAGAGGGGCCTTCACTTTCCTAGCCTCCTTGTATTCTTGACTATGAAATGTAGCCGTCACACTGCTTTTGCTGACGCTTTCTATTCTCACGTTGAAAAGCTCCATCAGGCGAATTATCTGTCCCTTTTCCATCTTTTCCAAATCCTTTTTTGCCACCCAGAACTCTGTGGCTCCGTTCTCTGGTTGAATGTGAAATCGGCGAAGGCTTCTCTTAGGGTAGTCTGGGTGCAAGGGTATTTCTGATATGAAGGGGTGGGAAACAGCTCCAATTGTCATTGCCGCAGGCTCGGGTATGAAAAAGTAACGGTTAGCTCCTGATTCGATGATCTTCCGATTATGGGCATACAAGTTGTCCCAGCTGAGCGTTACGTCTTGAGTCTTGGGCCCGACGTCTATGACCAACTGCCTTATCGCTTCTGTCTGTATGCCTCTCCTTCTAAGAGCCGCGAAAGTCGCCAGCCTAGGGTCGTCCCAGCTCTTGTAGACGCCTTCCCGCATTCCCTGCACTATCTTTGACTTACTCAGCGAAGCCCCTGTTATCTTCATCCTCCCATAGTGAATCGCTTCTGGATATTTCCAACCGAAGTGTCGATACATGAATTCTTGTCGCGTCTGGTTGGTCAAGTGCTCTTTTCCACGTATTATGTGAGTCACGCCCATCAGATGATCGT
This sequence comes from uncultured Candidatus Bathyarchaeia archaeon, assembly GCA_964395545.1. Taxonomy (GTDB): domain Archaea; phylum Thermoproteota; class Bathyarchaeia; order Bathyarchaeales; family SOJC01; genus CAYGVX01. The sequence continues at coordinate 7,681 of CAYNAW010000005.1, forward strand.
CGACGCCGCACGCGAGATTGTACAGAGGCCAGACGCGATATTTGTTGCCGACCCGTGGATGCGGGAAAGCTTCTGGGTCAATTATACGCAACGCAGGCCAATCTCTGACGGCGGGGTTCGGGTGAGCGAGGTCCGTTTTGACGCGGACAACGGCTTCTCCCTCTCTGTAGGAGCCGTCGAGCATTTTCTGCCAACGTTTCAGCTGCTCTGCGGGCGGCATATCGCGGCATTTGCACGGTCTCTTGGCCAAGACTAGCTTTCTGAAGGCTTCTGGCTTGCACATACAGACATAGGCGTGGCCCTCCTCAAACAGGCGTTCTGCATGTTCATAGTACAGGGGGAGTCGGTCGCTTTGAATATAATGCTCGTCTGGCTCGCATTTCAGCCATTTTAAGTCTTCTTTGATGGAGTCGTAGAAGGGTAGTTGTGGCCGCTTCAGCTTAGGGTCGGTGTCCTCAAAACGCACGAGGAACTTCCCCTTGTGGATTTCAGCATATTCGTGGCATAGGATTATGGCTCTGGCGCTTCCCAGATGAATTGGAGCGTCAGGGTTGGGAGAGAAACGCGTGACAACCGTGGCATATTTGTCCACGTTAGGCAACGGCGGGAGCTTCTTCTCTTGCTCCACCTTCTCCCGGACTAAAGCCTCAGGCCATTTTTCGTCGACGATTTTCTTCTGAGCTTCAAGACTGAGGCTGTTGACTTCGCTGACAACGTCTATGACTAGGGGCGTCATGTCTTTGGCTTTTTGTCTTAGTTGGGGCATCTCGGCTAGCATTTTGCCGATGACTGGACCATGCTGTGCCTTTCCCTCGTGGCTGATGGCATTAAGGAGGGCGATTTTCTTTGCTACTTCCTTTAGTTCGGCTTCAGAAGCCAAGGATACCACTCATGTTTTTCTTTCAACGAGATAGTCTGCGAAGGCTCTTAGTTTTTCCTTTGCAGCCGACGCTGGCAGATGTTTATCGACATCGTTCCAGCTTTGCCTCACGATTCTGCGTGCATAGTTCCTCGCGTACTCGACGGCACCATATCTTTCTATGATGGCTATTGCTTCGTCGCGGAGTTTCTGCTTGTCCGTATGCATCTTCAAAATCTCTTGGAGCCGTTCCTTATCATCTGGTAAGGCTTTCTGCAGGGTATGAATGACCATCAGGGTTCGTTTGCCCTCAGTGATGTCCATTCCCCTCGCGCCCTTCTTATCGGCGAACTCTTCCTCAGTCAAGTCTAAGATGTCGTCTTGTATCTGAAAGGCCACGCCTATGGCTTCTGCGAAGCGTCCCAGTTTCTCAGTCAACCTGTAATCGGCGCCTGATAACGTTGCAGCAAGCTTTGCGGCTATTCTAGCCAAAGTGCCAGTCTTGTAAGCGCACATCTGCAGATAGTCGGGCTCGCTAATGCTGTCGGCGTCCGCCAGTCCCCTGTGCCACGCGATGTCCATGGCTTGCCCGAAGCTGAGATTAATCATTTCCTGTACGTATATCTCGTACGTCTTAGTCAACGTCGCTCCGGGGATCTTACGTCGGTTCTTGATGAGTGGGAGGAGGGAGAGGTAGTACATAGCGTTGCCGGCGTTGATGGCGATGTCCAAGCCGAACAGCTTATAGGTGCAGGGCTTCCCCCTACGTAGTTCTGATTGGTCTTCTATGTCGTCAACCATGAGGGTTCCATTGTGTATGATCTCAGGAATTATGGCGTACTCGAGAAATTCCTCCCTGCTCTTTCCCAGAGCCTCACAGATGAGGAGAAATAGGCTGGGTCTCCAGCGCTTTCCACCCCTGTCGAGGAACTCCCAGATCGGCTCAGCGATTGCCTTGTCTAGCGCCTCAAGGGTGTAGGAGTACAAGGGCGGGCTCAGCTCAAAGACAGCCGAGTCTTTCTGGAATTTCCTCGGGATGTACTTCGCTATCGTCTTGTCAATCATGTCAACCTGCTGTCCGAGGAATTCTTCGATTTCCAAAGCTATCGCCTCGCATATGTCGCCGTTTTGAACCCGCGCTTTTCGAGCCACTCGGCGGTTTTTCCCAACAACACGATAGGCGTTTTCTTCAGCTCTTCCACAGATGTTGCACCCAGCAAGAACATCGTATTTCTAAGTTCTTCAATCATGAAATTCAAGGCTTTCTTAACTTCACCGCTGCTCCTCGTCGCGGGCACCAGCATGGGAGCTGACATGCATGCCAAGCTGGAGCCTAAGGCTAACGATTTTGCCACGTGAGTCCCAGTTCGCACGCCGCCCGAGGCTATTACTGTGAGTCTTGTGGATTGGTTGACTTCGACGATGCTGACAACCGTGGGTATTCCCCAATCCCAGAAGTTCGCGCCCAGTTGTTGACGGGGCGTATCCTTTGCTTCTGCTGCTCGGTAATACTCAACGGCCGCCCAGCTTGTCCCGCCCACGCCGGAAACATCAACACCCTTCACTCCGGCCTGCTCCAAACGTCTCGCCACTTCAGCGGAGATGCCTGCCCCGGTCTCCTTCACGATTAGGGGTACCTGCAGTCGCTCCGCGATTTCGCTGATTTTTCGAAGGACGCCTACGTAGTTCACATCCCCTTCCGGTTGGACGGCTTCCTGCAACGGGTTCAAGTGGATGGCTAGAGCGTCCGCTTCTATCATCTCCACGGCCCTTTCAGCCTCCTTCACACCGTAACCTTGCACGAGCTGAGGGGCTCCGATGTTGGCAATCAAGAAGGCGGTGGGAGCCTTCTTCCGTACGACCTTGTAGGTGTTTTCAAGTCGGGGTTTCTCTAACGCGGCTCTCTGGCTTCCAACACCCATCCCTAAGCCAAGCTCCTCGACCGCTTCAGAGATAGACGCGTTGATTCTCGCTGCTTCTCGTGTTCCCCCGGTCATGGCTCCCACAAAGATGGGTGCCGAAAATTTGTGGTCAAAAACCTTCGTTGTTAATCCAATTTTGTCGCGGTTGACTTCGGGCAGAGCATTGTGCACGAAGCGGACATCTTCGAAACCCATGGTAACCTGTCGAGCCTGTACATCTCTTTCCAAGGAGATGCGTATATGTTCGGCTTTTCTGTTCTCAGTTTGACTCGGCAATATAGTTCACTCTTTTTCTATTAACGTGCCGACTACGTTTTCTCCTTTAAGAACCTTGTAAATGTTGCCTTCCTTCGCGGCATTAACAATATATGCTCTAACGCCGGCTTCCACGGCGGGCACCAGCTCTGAAACCTTGCCTAGCATGCCTCCAGTCACGTCGACTGCGCTTGTTTCGCCGATGCTGTGGAGAAGAGCCTTCAATTCCCGCAGTGTAATACGGGAAATCAGCTGTGCAGCAGCAACGGATTTGGGATCAGCTGTGTGCAACCCGTCCACGTCGACGCCTAGGATAACTCTGTCGGCACCGAGATTTGTCGCAAGAGTCGCAACCAGTTGATCGCCTGAGAGGATCGTGAACCCCCAACTGTTGTCGAGGACCGCGTCTCCGAAGAGCACAGGCACAAAACCCGTGCCTAAGAGCTTTGTCACGCTGCTGTCGTAGAAGATTTGAATTCGACCGGCCTTCGTTACTACGCAGGATGATGGGGAGACAGAGAAGGCGGCGATATTATGGCGTATTAGGGCGTCCATTACTAGCTTGTTCAATTCGAGCATTGCTTGGTGGGTCTTCGAGAACCCTTCGATCTGCGACTGGTCTTTGTAGCCTTCTTTGATGTTGTACTCTTTTGCGAGTGGGTGACCGAAGCTGCCGCCCCCGTGCACTATGATGAGACTGTCAACGTCAGCATCAGCTATTTCCTTGGCTAATCGTTCTATCACGTTTGGGTCGGCAGTCATAGGCCTATCTTTCTCGGTTATCACCGAGCCGCCGAGTTTCAAGACCGTTAACGTGCCCTCAGCTGTTCTCTTCAACCTTGACCTCATCTGCAGTTCTTCTTGCAACAAAAGCCTTTCCGCCAGCTTGCTCTATAGCTTTTTTGGAATGTTTAAGCTCTTCGATTCAGCCGAAGGAACAACGCATCCCTCTCCATCTTTAGCCTGCTTTGAGTCTGAATTACGTCCGTTTGCGAAGAACGGCTGCATTCTTACTTTCTTATTGTGACAACCCCGTTCTCTAGGTGAATGATGTCTCCTGTTTTGATTTTTGAGATATCTATTTTGTCAACGCAGGGAATCTCTGAGATTATTGCACCGACAGCAACTACAGTTTCACATTCTTTGTTTATGATTCCGGCAGGAGCTGTGCCATTCTTTTTCATTCTGTAGAGGGTATAGGACCCGACGGTTGATCCTTTTCCGTTTGGGAAAACTAGTATCTTGGTTCTAACTTCTTTTCCCTCGAGTTCGTGTCCCTTTTCTATTACCAGGCTAGTGTCGGGATCAACTCCGCCGTAGAATGAAATCGGTTGCGACGTGGTTAGGGCTTCCCCCTCTGCAACCCCCTTTGAAATCACTCTTCCTTCTAGCTCCATTTTCCATTCACCGCAGCGTCTATGCATTCCTTTAGATCTCCCATTTTCGTCAGCATATTGTTATGTCTCGAGTAGTAACATCCTTTGGCGGAGGTTGTTACGACATTTCTGAATCTTCCCTTCAGCGGAGCTACAGCCATACAAGTGTCACAGGCGAATTTTCCTCCAGCCTTTTCGATGGTTTCAGCGTAGCTTTGATCGTCGGCGAGCTGCTTTGTAGATCGTGAGCAAGCAACCCAGAATTCGGTGCTGGGAGATATTCTCTTGTCTCTCAGTTGCCTTGCTATCTCGGCGACTTCTTTAATGGAGCAATGGGGGCAGCCGATGCAGACCAAGTCGACAGCGGAGAAGTCGTCATTAATGCTATTGTACGCTTCCTCTATGTCCCTGCTTTCGATTGTGATCGTCTCTTCAGGGGGTTGATGTCTTTCGGACCCAGGGGTTATCCCCTCCATGTAGAATAGGGGTTTTGAGCCATAGGTCACCACGGAGGCGCAGAAAGATTTCAGCTCATCCAAATCAGCATTTTCTACGCCGGTTATGTACGGAATCATGTTTTCAGCCTTCTTGCCAATGCAGTAGCCGAGAGCCCCCCAGTCTGAGATTCTCCTTAATCTAGCAGCTACGTGGAAACGAACGTCCGGTATCCTGTTCTCATCCAGATGGAGCCCATAGCATGGTGTTCTACCGACGAAAGCTGCCGCAAGGGCTGACGGCCCTCCTTCTCTATTCGTCTTTGCTCCGATAACGGAGTTGGCAAAAGTGACCGCAGAAGACTCGGACCAAGCAATGTGCTCTCCATATTTTGGCAGGTTACCTATCAGATAAGGTGTGCATGTACAAGAGATGATTATGCCCATCTTCCTGAAAGCCTCTATAACTAAATTCTGTTTTCTTGCGAATTCTTTGTCGATTCCGAGCTTCTCCCAGTCTTTCAGATCCATTCCCGCAGGGTTCAGAGTTGTCAGCACTTTGACTCTTCCGTCCTTTGCCAGTTCGTTCAGAAATTCTAGTCCCGCATCTCCGAGGTTATGGTAAGAAACCCCTGCCACTTGAACCGAGCCGACTTCTATGAGCCGTTCAGCGTCGTAAATTCCTCCCAGGGCTACAAGTATTTCCATTGACTTTTTTACCGCGTAGCCTTCTTCTCCATTAAGCATTTTTTCTTCTTCTTTCGTTAAGTGCATAGAATCACAAGAACCTGCTTGGATCTATCTTTACGTATTCTTCTTTTTTGAAGCCTTTGCCAGTTGCTGTGAAGGGAATCGTTGCGTCCAGCCCCATCTTACACGTTGTCGCTTTTTTTCCTTCAGTCAGATCCCCAGAGGGATCAAGAGAGGAACCGCCTTGTTTTGGCAGAATGACAGCATCCTTGTCTGCTTGGAATCGTGTTGCGATAGCCCACTCGACTTCATCTGGATTGTAGATGTCTATGTCCTCATCCACTACCACACAGTGTTTCAACGATTTGTGACCTTCAAAAGCTGCAGTGATCGCTCTCTTTCCATCGTCTTGGTTCTTCTTCTTAATCTGCACAACTGCGTGGAGCCAGCTACAGCCCCCGACAGTTATGTATACATCTTTGCATTCGCAAACTTTGTTCACTTCATTGTAAATCGTTGGTTCTTTAGGCATTCCCATTAATAGTCTGTGTTCTCTTTTTCCAGCAAGTATGGTTTGGTAGACGGGTCTGTCTCGATGGGTTATGCAGCCTATTTCGATTACCGGTTGTTGTCTTACCCTGTCAAGTATTCCTGTGAGATCTAAGAATGGCCCTTCGGGTGCGCTTTCTTTCGTTATTCTTCCCTCTAAGACGATTTCACAATCTCTTGGAACCTCAAGATCAACAGTTTTACATTTCACGAGCTCCGTTTTTTCCAAAGCATTAGCCAGTCCCAGTTCGTCCACGCCTTTTGGCAGAGATGTGGAAGCTGCGAGAAGAACGGCGGCGGAGTTTCCTACACATATCGCTATCTCAAGTTCACCGCCGGACTTTTTCAAGGCGGTGTCCGTTCCTCTATCTTCAACGATTCTTGCAGCAAACCTGTTTCTATCTAAGAGCATCAGCCTGTGGAAGCACATGTTTCGACCGAGTTCGGGGTCTCTCACTATAGCAACGGCGGACGCCACATATTTTCCGCCGTCCTTTTCTGTGTACTTCATGATTGGAAGTTTTGTCAGATCAACATTCTTCTCGATATTTTGCTGACACTCGCCGTCTTTCACGATGTCTGGAGTTGGAAAAGGCTCTTTGGTCGCGTGGGATAGCTTATGGAGCAATTGCTCCTGTTCCAAACTCAAAGCTTTGGCGACCAGTTCCTTTGAAGAAACGAGACCGGCTACAACAGGCATGTTTGACTCTTTCACTTTTTCAAAGAATACAGGCCTTTCGCCGAGAGCTTCGATGATTCCCGCGAGTTCGTACTCGGTCGAGACTTCCCCTCTTATTCTCGTTAGCTCGCCTTTTTCGTCAAGTTGTTTTAGGAAACTTCTAAACCCCAATCTTCTCCCGTCTCCTTAACAGGCATGATTTCTCTGTATTTTTTCGCATCCGATTTTTGTTCGCAACACGTTGAACCCAGCGTTTTCAATTGCTGTGGCAACTCTTTCTTGTAACATCCTCCCCGGAGTCAAGGCTACCATGCAGCCTCCACCGCCACCGCCCGTGAGTTTTGCTCCAAACGCGCCTTTCTCTCGTGCTAGGCTCACCAGATAATCAAGCTCCTCACAGGAGACCTCGATTGCCTTCAGTTGGAGATGATTTTCGTTCATCAGCTCCCCAACTCTTCGCAAGTCAAAACCGTCCAAGGCTTTTCTTGCTGTAGTAACCAATTCTTCTGCTTCTTTACAGAGTCGGTCGTACTTTTCGGGGTCCCTTTTCATTCGTGCTGCCACTCCAGCCACCATTGCTTTGGTGTCAGCTACGATTCCTGTGTTACCTATGACGATTTCAACCGGTTCCTTTATAGTTAACCGCTCGATTGTGTTCGGTGTTCCGCCCAGAGCTTTTTTGAACCAAATCAGTCCGCCATAGGTTGCTGCAGTATTATCGATGCCCGAAGGAGTTCCAGCGTAGGCTTTCTCAGCCTCATAGGCAATATCATTAATTTTTTCGTCGGGCAAATCCAACATGAGCTCGGCTGCTATAGCTCTGGCAATCGCAACACTACTCGCGGCAGAGGCGCCGATTCCGCTGAAGCTTGGAAGGTTTCCGCCTAGCGAAATCTCGAGAGAGACTTGTCCCATACTGAGGCCCATTGCCTTGAGCATTCGGTCTAGTGAGTCTTTTTGCTGCATCGTCTTCTGTTCAGTATATCCTTTTGCGCCCTTTCTCTCATCTCTGACTATTACGCCATCTCCGGTTTTTCTCGCCTCTGCGTAAGCCGTGGACTCGATTGCTGAAACAATCCCGGGAACACCGTGGACCACGAAGTGTTCATTGAACAGGATGACTTTTCCGAAGCCAGAACCTCTTCCTATTTGAACCACTCTCTGAAGAAGCTATTGTTAGGAAACAGATAAAACACTTTTTCAGTGGTCACTGAAGTACAAGGAAGCTGCTTTAACCGACTGGCTGCCCCCAAATGAGTTAGACTTGTGGCCCACTGCATGAGAAGAGTTGTTTCCATCCGTATGGGTGGTTCTATTTCGTGATTGCTACTGAGGCGTAACCGACTACTGCTGAATAGTCTCCTGTGATGTCACCGCTTGTTTTGTAACAGAGCGTTTGCCCTCTCTTGGCTCCGAGGATCTTCGCTGCAGTAGCCAACGCTACAACAGGGCCATAACCGCAAGCAGTAATGTGGTGGCTCTCAACAGTTGAATAGAATGTCTTTTCATCCAGCTTCTCTAAGGCATTGAGAGCAGCCTTGTCCTTCTTTGCAGCTGTTTCATGAGGCTCGTAGTGGGTCATGTCCGTGGAAGCGATTATCACGGCGTTCTTCTCTTTCAGGGCCTCTGCAACGGCTTGACCGACTTCACGGCAAGATTCAAAGTCTTGCATAAGAAAGCATATCGGCACAAACTTGAAGGCAGAACCGTAGAGGTATTGGAGAAAGGGAAGTTGAACTTCAATCGAGTGTTCGTGCATGTGAGCCGACTCGTCGACGTCGACGATCTCCGATCTACGCAGAATTTCGCCTGCTGTTGCTTCGTCTATCTGAGCGTCGCCGAGAGGTGTTCGCCAAGTTCCTTCTGCCACAAGTGCTAGGCCGCTGCCCATTCCTGTGTGGTTTGGGCCCAAAACGACAACCGTGTCCGGTTTTCCGTCGATCGCCAGGTTGTAGTAGGAGTGAGCGGCTACTGGACCCGAGTACATGTAGCCTGCATGAGGGCATACGAGACCCACGATGTTTCTTTGACCCATCTTCGTAGATGGAATCTGCCCAGGTCCCAGACGGTGGGTGTAGCATTCTTCTATCTGTCTCGTCAGGGACTCTGCAGTGCCGGCGTAGAAGCTTCCAGCCTGCGTGGGTCTCCTGAATTTCACTAGGCTAGCTCCATTATTCTTCTCGGGCCACCTTTGCTTCGAAATCGTCGATGGACAGCGCCATGTCTTTGTCAGGAGGTAGCTCGCCTTTTTCGCGGAGTATCTGCCTAGCCAGCATCCAGTAGATGACTGCCAAGGCTCTGCGTCCCTTGTTGTTCGTGGGGATCACATAGTCGACGCCTGAGAAGTCGTTGTCGGTGCTGCACAGGGCTATGACGGGGATGCCCATGACCCCTGCTTCTTTTACAGCTTGGACGTCTGCTTTGGGGTCGGATACAATGAGAACTGCAGGCTCAAGGTGGCGGGGATAGAGAGGGTTCGACAGGAGGCCGGGAACGAATCTTCCGACGATTGAAGTAGCCTTTGTGGCTTCACAGAATTTTTGAGCCGGGTAACGTGCGTAAAGCCGCCCAGCCACAACAGCCACTTTGAGTGGTTCATATCTAGAGAGGAATTTGGCGGCGGTGCGTATGCGCTCATCTGTCTTCTTAACGTCTAACACGAACAAGCCGTCGGGTCTCACGCGGTAGATGAATTGGTCCATGTCTTTAGTCTTCATTCGAGTGCCTATGTGGATTCCAGCTGACAAGAGCACGTCACGGGGAAGCAGAAGATCGGCTTCTCCTATCTCGAACGCCTCTTCCGTTTCCGCAGGCATGCTTACTTTCTCGTCATCTTCAACTTCGTCTTCTTTTTCTGACAACAATGTTTTCCTCCTTTAACGGGATTTCAGCCATTTTAGCCCTTTTTCCGAGGGTGTCTTCTATGCGAATAAGCTCATCAATCTTAGCTATTCTGGCGCCCTCAATTACGCCTGTCTTGATGATGGGGCAGTGGAAAGCTACTGCCAGATGAGAGATTTCCGCGTTGACTGTGTCGCCTGACCGATGTGACACGACGGGTGCGTAGAGGGCTTCCTTAGCAGTTTTAGCTGCTTCCCACGCGTCTGTGAGTGTGCCAATTTGGTTGGGTTTTATTATCACGGAGTTGGCGGCGCCCATCTTAATTCCATTCTTGATGCGCCTTGCGTTTGTGACGAACAGGTCATCGCCGCAGACTAGACAGCCCTTCGCAGTCTGCGTCAGCCAGGCAAAGTTCTCGAAGTCCTCTTCGTGGAAGGGGTCTTCCATGTAAATCAGGTTATGTTCTTCAATCAGCTCGAGGACGTACTCGGCTTGCTCCCTGAGTGTTCTCTCAATTCTCTCGTGAGGGTAGAGGTAGCGTTTCTTCTTCTGATCCCAGAGCGAGGATGCAGCCATGTCCACTCCGATTCTGCAAGAGAAACCGAGGCTGTCAGAAACCTCTTCACATGCCTGCGTCATCAGCCCTAGGGCTTCACTATTGTTCACGTCCGCAATCCAAGCGCCCTCGTCACTTCTTCCACTCGTGAATGTTCTCTTAGTCTTCCTCAGAATGCCGCCCACTCTTCTGTGGAAGTCTACGTTTGCCTTCGCGGCGTCCCAGAAAGACTCTGCCTGGATGGGCAGAATTAGGAATTCTTGTATGTCGGGCGCTCTACCGTGGGCGTGCATCCCCCCGCTTAAGACGTTTCCAAGGGGGTAAGGAAGCTCGTAGGCAAGGTAGCCTCCTAGATACTCGTACAAAAGGGTATGGTAGGAGTCGGCGGTCGCTTTGGCAGCGCATAGAGACACTGCGTACGCGGTGTTTCCTCCGATCTTAGAGAAGTTCTCCGTCCCATCTATCTCGTGGAGGAGAGAGTCGATCTCCTCTTGTTCACTCGTATCCATGCCGACCAACTTGGGCGCAATCAACTTCTCGACGATTTCTACGGCAGCGTCCACACTGTCTTCTGGGTAATACACCACTTCCGCTAAGCCCCGGCTCGCTCCTGCAGGGGCGGCAGCTCTTCCGAAGCCCGACTTTGTTCTGATGTCCACCTCTATCGTTTCATCACCACGGCTGTTGAAAATCTTGCGCGCCAATATGGTCTTTATCTCAGTGGACACCGCCTGCAACTTCCTCCTATTGCTGTCTAGTCTGTCTCTTCTTTCCCGCTTCGTAGAACTTGATTATCTCGTCGATGATTTCCACGTGCGAAAGTAGCATCCTTCGACAACAATAGCGACTTACGCCTAGGTCGTCCAAGACTTTGCCAGCGTCTTCTCCTTCTTTCACGCGTCGTGCAAAGTCTTCCCACTTGTCCCCTATGACTTTACCACACGTGAAACAGCGGACAGGGACTATCATTTTCCACTCTGCATCTCCTTATCTGTAGCTCTTCTGATTTCTGGAGCGTGCCCCTGGACCGCCAAATTTCTTGGCCTCCTTCCGCCGTGGGTCTCCTGCAAGCATGGTCCTGTCATGTTCCGTGAAGGCTGACTGCAGATGCTTGCTCTTAGTCCACTTCAGCAAGCCTCGGGCTACTGCCATCCTGGCAGCCTCGGCTTGTCCCATGAAACCGCCGCCTGAAACCTTCAGGGATATGTCGATTTGGTTCCGAAGGTCGTTTTCGACGTAGAGAAGAGGCTCCATGAGCTTCAGTCGTGATGCTTGAGGCTCGAATATCTCCAAAGGGACGTTGTTTATTCTTATTCTGCCCCTGCCCGTTCTAAACGTAGCTCTGGCTGTCGCAGTCTTCCTCTTTCCACTGATAGTCAGTACTTTCTTTGAGCTAGACATTTTGCTCTCCTGCTGGATATCGACCCACTTCTTTGACTAGTTCCTCCACTGTGACGAAGGGACATCTGAGTTTCTCAGCCTTCGCGTCGATGATTGTCTCTGTCGGGAGATTTTTGAATTCAGGGGGTGTTCCCATAAAAACGCGCAGCTTTCTGTAGGCCTCCTTTCCTTTCGGCTTCTTTCGAGGAAGCATCCCGCGAATTGCTCGTCTCACGTATCGGTCGGGCTTTCTGGGAAAATATGGGCCTTTCCTCGGATGTCCGATTTTCAGTTTTTCTTTCTCCTCCTGGATTTTGTTGAGTCTTCTGCCCGATATGACTGCTTTCTCTGCGTTTAGTATGACCACGCTGTGACCTTGGAGGAGGTGTCGTGCGATGATGGTGGCCATTCTCCCAAGTATCAGGTTGCTCGCGTCGATTACGATATCGTGTTGTGCTGTCATGTTCTTAACCAACGATTCTCACTTTTGAGCCCTTGGGGTTCTTCTTCACGAGTTCGGGCAGAGTCAAGCATTTTCCTTTTGCTTCTTTGATTCTGCCCTTCGCTGTAGCTGAGAAGGTGAAGGCGGCTACCGTTACTGGGTGGGTTAGTGTTCCAGAACCTAAGACTTTGCCGGCGACTGCGACGACTTGGCCTTTCTCGGTGTGCCTGTTTATTTGGCTCAGATTTACGGTCACGCGCCGGCTTCCTGGTTTGGACAGGGCTTCAGCAAGTGTCTTCCATATTCTTGCGTTGTTCTCTTTGGCCGATTTTTTCAAGAAGCCAACCAGTTCTAGGAGCTGAGGATTCTGTGCTCTGGTTTCTCTCATTTTCCTTCACTCTTCATCTCAGTCAGGAAGTCTTTCAGTTTTCCATCTAGAATGGTGAGAGCTTCTTGCAGGATTCTTTCGGGGGGCAGAGCGCCCGTTGATTCTATGTTCAGGATGAACGAGGTTTCGTCCCAAGTGACTTCTACTGCTTTTGGGTCTTTTTTGCAGGCGTCAACGCAGTCCTTGCACAGGGTGCAGTTGTCGATGTTTTGTATCTCAATCTTGTTTCCCGACTTTGCAAGGACATTTTTTGGGCAGACTTTGATGCAGTCGCCACATAGGTCGCATAGCTTGGCGTCCACTGTGATGATGGATACATACTTGTAGGCGCACGCTGAGACGGGTTGCCATCGCGCGTGGTTTTTGCCCTTCCCCAACCGTGCATAGGCTTCGAGCTTTATCTTCTGCTCAGGCGCCAGCTTGACGAGGGGAATTTTCTCGCTGACGGGAACTGTTGAAGAAGTTTCTGACTTTATGTCGCCCGAGTACACGGTTATACTGTGGTCCTCCGCTCCCACATCCAGCACTAAGGACACGCGACAGAGATTGCAGCCGAACTCACTCTTGCATTGACAGTTCTCTGGCAGGTTGTAGGTGTCCAAGTCGGTTTTCAAGGGCACGAGACCTATTCGGTGAGCTAAGGATTCGTCTTGGAGAGTGGAGGAATTCTCATATATGACCAATTCGTCCACAGCCATGGTGGGCACTTCAGACAAAATTATCCTCCGCAGGGTGTTCATGAAGGCCGAGTTAGAGCCTTCAATGCACAAACGCAACGTGGAATCGGTTTTTTCTAACACTTGAATTTTCACGGTTTACTTTCCTTCTCCACCATGTTCTGTCAGCAATAGCCTGTTGACTCTAGTTTTATACTCTTCTACCCCTTCGACCGCCCTTTCTTCTAGTTCCATCATGGGGAACTGGGGTGACCTCTTCTATGCGTCCTATTCGGAAGCCTGCTCTCGCTAGAGCGCGTATCGCTGCCTGTGCACCTGGCCCAGGGGTCCTAGCGCTCGAGCCCCCCGGAGCTCTCACCCGGATATGTATGGCCGTGATGCCTTTGTCTCTTGCCACAGAGGCTGCTGTGGATGCGGCGCGCATTGCTGCATATGGCGAGGACTCGAGGCGTGATGCCTTTACGAACATTCCTCCGCTGGTTCTCGAGATTGTTTCGGCGCCTGAAATGTCTGTTACGTGTATTATGGTGTTGTTGTATGAGCTGTAGATGTGGACGATTCCCCACTTTTCGGCTTTCTTACTCATGCTGCTCTCCTCTCTTCCTTAGTATGCGCCTCTTTAGGTCTGGTCGGCTGGGGGGCAGTCAGGGTTTGACGGAGCGGGTGGTCAGGCTTTGCCATGCCGCTGGTGTTGGCATAATCTATGTGGGCCTCGTCGTCTCTTGGTACTAGGTAGCTTGGCGAAGACACCCTTCTGGTGCCTACCGCAATGTGTCCATGGGTTATGAGTTGACGAGCCTGATAAATCGATTTGGCCAATCCCTTCTGAAAGACTATCGACTGCAATCTTCTTTCAAGAAGGTCTTCGATGGACAGGTCGAGGACATCGTCTAACGCGGCGCCTTCGGACAGTATCCCAAGCCTGTTCAGTCTGCTCAGGAGCTGTCTCCTCAGCTTTTCTCCTTCCTCTTCGGGCATGGCAAGAATTGAGCGGGCTATGCCTCTATACTTGGACAGAGCCGTCTCGTGGCACCAGAGCTCCCTTTTGTTTCTCAACCCATATTGTCCCAGAAGCCTGAGTTCTGCCTGTAACGTGTCTATTCTCCATGGAAACCGGGGAGTCTCGAATTTTCGTCGTTGCTTCTTCGGGTCGCCCATTATTCCTTACCTCTCTTCTGTGCTGCCGCGGCGAGCACGAGTGCCTTCTTCTTGACGCCGATTGCCTTGCCCTTTCTTCCTGTGGCTTTCGTCCGCTGACCACGAACTTTCAGCCCGTAGGAGTGGCGGTAGCCTTTCCATGACTTCGTGATTTTCATAAGGTCTATGTCCGTCTTCGATTGGAGGACAAGCTCTGAACCTGTTACGTGAAAGTTTTTTCCGGTGTCCAAGTCTTTTTGGCGGTTGAACAGCCATTCGGACAGCCCGTATTTGGCCGGGTTTTGTATAACGTCCTCCAGCCTTTCGATTTCATTTTCAGAGAGAAAGCCTAGACAGGTATCGGGGTGGACTCCGCTCTTTCTGATTATGGCGTTTGCCAAACTAATCCCGATTCCCTTTATCCGAGAGAGAGCGGGAGCTACCTTCAAGGTGCCGTTCAAGTCTGTCTCGGCTATACGGATGATGTGACGGAATTCCTTTGACATTTCAAGTCTCCGATGTTTGAAGCTAACTACCGAAAAGGATGCACAATTTATATAAACTTTCCTTCGGTCGAGCAAACGGCACGTCAAGAATGGGCTTCAGCCGGACTCTCTTAAGGAGTAGGCGTCAGAGCTCTGGTGCTGGAGGAGGATGAGTACTCTTGTATCCAAGGTGCCAAGAAAGAAAGCCTGTGACCACCGCTTGTCAGCCAACATTACTCCTCGCGATCGTCAACCCTACGCAGGTGCATGATGCACAGAAACCATAAAATAGAGGTTTAGGTATGTCGAATATTCCCGAGTCATACGCAATGTTACGAATGTCGCTATTACACTGCAGAGGGTGCCCAAAATGCCCATGAAAATCCAGAAAACCGAACGTGACGGGAAGCTGTCAGTCGAGAGGATTCACCACGCGAAAAACTACAGGTTGACAGTTGACCGCGCATTGTGCGTGGGATGCGAACTCTGCAGCCTCATCTGTCCGAGAGAAGCGATAAAAATCGTGAAACAACACAAGAAAGAGGGACAGCGGGCACAGAAACCTACGATCGACGTGGACGAGAATAAGTGCCACTACTGCGGCATATGCACAGCCATATGCCCCTATGGCGCCATGCAAGTCACGGTAGAAGGCAAGAACATCGCCTCGGTAGTCGACAAAAAGAGTTTCCCCCAGCTCATTCGGCAGATCACCATTGACACGACAAAATGCCCAACGGACTGCGTGGAGTGTGAAAAGGCTTGTCCGTTGAGCATCATAAAGGTTGCGTCAAACTCAGCGAGTGGAAAGGTGTCAGTAAGCTTGAAGCAGGAGCAGTGTCCCTGCTGCAAGGTCTGCGAAGTCAAATGCCCAGAAGACGCCATCCATGTTCGACGCATCCTAACCGGGAAGCTAAGGATTAATCAGGAAAAGTGTCCCCAAGGATGTCGCGACTGCTTAGATGTCTGTCCTGTAACGGGTGCCCTTTACATTTCTGAAGAGGATGGAAAAGTCTATGTCAACGAGCTCTTCTGTACCTTTTGCGGTGTCTGCGAGATAGTCTGCCCTGAGACAGGAGCCTTAGAACTCGCACGTTCAACCATACACCATACACCTGTACGTTCAGGAGCATGGAACAAAGCTCTTGAAAAGCTGACGTCCACGACTGAGATGGCTAAAGAGTTGCGCGCAAAGGGAAGAGCGTTAACGGTGGAAGCTGTGAAGATGCGCTTCGAACCAAGGAAGAAGAAACATGTTTGAAGCCAAGTCGAAGAAAAAACTGAGGGGCGAATCGAAGACGAAGCCCTCGAAGACTATAAAGAACGCGAAAGCTGCTCCAAAGCCAACACCGACGCCCACAACTGTAGCATCTCCTCAACTGTTCCCAGCACCGATTTCCGTGCCGCCGTATGCGCGCCCTACACCCGTGCCCTCTGGAACTTGGAACAAAGTCCTAGAACGGCTAACTTCGCCGCCGGAAATGGCTGAAGAGCTGAAGACTACGGATCCTCATAGGATAAAGGAGCCTTCGGAGAAGGGATCAGCGTATCCGGTGGCATGAAGATGGTTCTGAAACCAAGAAAAAAGAAGGCTGGAACCAGAAGACGAAGCCCCAGAAAACTGCGAATAGGCGTCTTCGTCTGCCAATGCGGGTCCAGCATAGCATCGATCATAGACGTTAACGAACTGACCGATTACGCCGCAACCCTGCCTAACGTGGTCCATGCTGCGCACATGAACTATCCATGTAGCCGGCTAGGTCAAGAAGAAGTTATAGCTGCCATCAAGAAGCACAGACTTACCCGCGTGGTTGTGGCGGGATGTTCACCAAGACTATACGAGCCAACCTTCCAACGATGCGTCTCCAAAGCGGGTTTGAACCCGTGGCTTTTTGAAATGGCTAACATCCGAGAGTTTGCCGCCCTTTGTCATCAAACCATGCCTGAAGCTGCCATGGAAAAGGCAAAGGACACTGTTAGGATGGTCGTGGCCAGAGCGGGTCTTCTTGAACCGTTGCAGCCTATTGAGTTGCCGGTGAAGAAAGCTGCCATGGTTATCGGCGGGGGCATCGCAGGCATTAACGCTGCCCTTGATTTGGCGGACATGGGCTTCAAAGTTTACGTGGTGGAGAAAAGTGAAACTATCGGCGGGTACATGGCGCTATTGGACAAAACCTTCCCCACGCTTGACTGCAGCATTTGCATAGAAGGGCCCAAAATGGTTGACGTAGGTAGGCATCCGAACATTGAGATAATCTCTTTTGCTGATGTCTTGAAGGTGGAGGGGCACGTGGGCGATTTCAGGGTTAGAATTCGCAAAAATCCACGATATGTTATAGACAAGAATTGTACGGGTTGCGGTGAATGCAGAGACGCCTGCCCAATAGAGTTACCGAATCCCTCAGACATGAACTTAGGTGTCAGAAAAGCCATATCTGTGCCCTTCGACCAAGCAGTGCCGCTGACATACACGATTAACAAAGATTACTGCATTGAATGTTACAAATGCGTGGACGCCTGCGGAGCGCGTGAGGCCATCAACTTTGACCAGAAACCCGAAGAAATCCAAGTCAACGTAGGGGCCATAATAGTCTCGATCGGCTATGACATGTACATCCCTGAGGATATGGACGCCTATGGCTACGGCAAATATAGCAACGTGCTCACAGCGTTGGAGCTTGAGAGGCTTTTGCTCGCTGCTGGACCCACAGGCGGAAAAGTGATTCGCGCCTCGGATGGCCAGAAGCCGCACGCTGTCGCCTTTATTCAATGTGTTGGTTCGCGTGATGTTAACAAGTATGAGTATTGTTCAGGGTTCTGCTGCATGTACACGTTGAAACATGCCGTCATGCTCAAAGAGAAGTACAAGGACGACGTGCAAATTGACGTGTTTTATACAGACATGCGAAGCAACTTCAAAGGCTACGAGGAATTCTTTAACAGAGCTCAGAAGAACGGAGTCAACTTCATTCGAGTTAGGCTAGATAATCGGCGAGTGGCCGAAGACCCTGCAACAAAGAATCTTACCGTTTACGCTGAGACAGAAGACGGCACACCCGTCAAAGTGGAAGCAGAAATGGTGGTTTTGGCCAACGCTGCGATTCCACCCAAGTCGGCGCCTGAACTGGCGAAAATGCTTGACATACCGTTAAGCAAGAATGGTTTCTTTGCAGAATGCCAGCCCAAAATTCGTCCTACAGACACGGACATGCCTGGAATATTCTTGGCCGGTGCCTGTCAAGGTTTGAAAGACATTCCTTACAGCGTCGCCCAAGGCAGCGCTGCAGCAGCTCAAGCGGCAACCGTTCTCAACCGTGACGCTTGGACTGTGGAGCCGATAATTGCGCAGGTGAACGAGGATTTGTGTAGCGGTTGCAGGATATGCGAATCCGTATGTGGTTTCCACGCCATAAACGTTGAAAGAGCGGGCGACAAGGAAGTGGCGAAGGTCACTGAAGGATTGTGTCGCGGTTGCGGCATTTGTGGTTCTGCATGCCCGATGGGCGCAATAACCATGCCTCACTACGTGGACAAGCAGATTGCGGCCCAAATCAAAGCCGTTCTAGGAGGAGGTGTAGCGTAATGACAGAGCAGCCGCCCGAGCCGCAAGAAGAGTTGCGAATCGGTGTATTCATCTGCTATTGCGGTCTCAACATCGGCGGCGTCATAGATGTAGAAGATGTTGCCAATTATGCTCGTACGTTGCCGAACGTGGTCTATGTGAAGACGAACCGTTACACATGTGCGGACCCTGGACAAGAGGAGATTAGAAAAGGCTTAAAGGATTACAGGCTAAATCGTGTGGTTGTAGCTGCTTGTTCGCCTCGTATGCACGAACCCACTTTTCGCAGAACCGTTTCTGAAGCTGGCTTGAACCGATTCCTCTTTGAAATGGCAAACATCCGTGAGTTTTCGTCTTGGTGTCACCCGAGCATTCCTAAAGAAGCAACTGAAAAGGCTAAGGAAATAGTCAGGATGGCAGTCGCAAAGGCGAGACTGCTCAAACCTTTGGACGTAGTCGAGGTACCTGTCACTAGCAAAGCGCTGGTGTTGGGTGCTGGTGTGGCGGGAGCAAGTGCGGCTTTGGACCTTGCGGAGATGGGTTATCATGTGTATCTAGTTGACAGGGCTGGAATCATAGGCGGGCACATGGCACAATTAGGCAAGACATTCCCAGTTTTTGAATGTTCAATCTGTCCTCAGCAAATCCATTGTCCAAGGTTTTCGTGCGTTGCTACGCGAGTAGGCGAGGTTGCTGTGCACCCGAACGTTGAATTGCTTGCGTATTCTGAAGTTAAAGAGATGGAGGGAGTGATTGGCAATTATCGGATCAAGGTGATCAAGAAGCCGCGTTTTGTAGACGAGAACAAATGTACAAGTTGCGGCATCTGCGCCGAACATTGTCCGGTACAAGTGCCTAACAAGTTTGACGCAAATATGCGAATGCGAAAAGCCATCTACATTCCCTTCGAAAATGCTACGCCTTCAACTTATACGATTGACAAAGAAACCTGCTTGTATTTCAAGGATGGAAGCTGTCGGAAATGCCAAGAAGTCTGCCCGGTTCAAGCCGTGGATTTCGACCAGAAGCCTGAGGAAATGCTATTGGAGGTTGGCTGTATTGTGAATGCCACCGGCTTCGACATCTATGAGCCCTTCGATTTGGAGAATTACGGTTTTGGCAAGTTTCAGAACGTGGTTACAGCATTGCAGCTTGAGCGGATTCTGGACACCGGGACACAGCTAATAGGAGAGGTTTGGCGACCGTCTGACGGCAAGACTCCCAGTAGCCTAACGTATATTCAGTGTGTTGGTTCGCGTGATGTTAACAAGTATGAGTATTGTTCAGGGTTCTGCTGTATGCTCACATTGAAGAGCTCCGTCTTTCTTAAAGAGAAGTATGGCGACAAACTTGCGATAAACGTGTTGTACACGGACATGCGCGCTACCAGGAAAGGTTATGAAGAGCTTTTCAGAAAAGCCCAAGAACTGGGTATAAACTTCATTCGAGTCAAGCTTACAGACAGAAAGGTCGTCGAAAACCCAGAGACCAAGAGCTTGACGGTTTATGCTGAAAAAGAGAATGGCGGACCTGTAACGGTCCAGAGTGACATGGTTGTATTGGCTACTGCGGCAATCCCAAGCGAAGGCTCAGCAGAAGTAGCTAGGATCTTCAATTTGAGTCGCGCCGCTGACGGCTTCTTCATGGAAAGCCACCCCAAGCTGAAGCCCATCGACACGCCGGTAGACGGCATCTTCGTCGCCGGCTCATGTCAAGGTCCCAAAGATGTTCCGTACAGCGTCTCGCAGGGAAGTGGTGCCGCAGCACGGGCAGCGACAATTCTGTCCAAGGAGAAGTGGACAATAGAACCAATCGTCGCAGAAGTCGACCCCGAAAAATGCCGGAACACGAAGGTGAAATGCGGTATATGCGCGGAGCGGTGCCCCTATGGCTCTATTGAAGCTCCCGAGAACCAGCCTGCGAGGGTCGTGACGGCCATGTGCCACGGTTGCGGTACGTGTGTGGCAGAATGCCCTGCAGATGCCATCACGCAGAACCACTTCACGGACGAGCAGATATTCGCTCAGATCAGAACGGCGTTGGAAGATAACCCAGAGGGAAAAATCTTGGGCTTCTTGTGCAATTGGTGCTGCTACGCGGGTGCCGATTTAGCGGGCACGAGTCGTTTTGAGTATCCGCCTCTTATCAGGCCTATCCGGGTCATGTGTTCGGGCAGGGTCGACAGGGATTTTGTGTTGGAAGCGTTTCGGTTAGGAGCGGGGATGGTGATGATAGGCGCATGCCACCTTCCCTACGATTGTCACTACATAAGCGGTAACGAAAAGATGAAGACCCGTATGGATGCTCTGGCTCCGATGTTGGAGAAGCTCGGGGTGAGCGCGCAGCGTTTCAGAGTCGAATACGTTTCGGCTGCTGAAGGACTGAGGTTCGCCGAGTTGATGAAGGAGATGGCGGCGCAGTTGAAGGAGTTGGGGCTTGAAAAAATCAAGGCGGAGAATTCGAAGCTGAAGCCAATCTTGGACAAGATGCTTGCAAGGAAACAGCAGACCAATTGAAGTGTGCGTTGAAGTCGCGCACGCGCGCGCCTACAGAGTGTGTGCGCACGTTCATCTTCAGAGCCGTGCCACGCCATCGAACACGTTGTCTACAAGCTCAAAGAAGGAATTCAACAGCCAAGCGAAGAAGCAAGAGTGAGCCGTCGGGACTCCCGAAAAGCTAGTTGTTCTTTCATCGAAAGGCTCGTTATCTAGGTTATTGAGACGTTCTGGATTTGGAAGTAGCGTTTCGCTAGGAAGCGTATGCGTTCGGCGTTCCTCCCGTTCTTCCCGATGGCCACGCCTTTGTCCTTGGGGTCAACCGTCACAACTGCGATGCTTTTTCCGTCAGGTTTCTCGGTTATTCTGAGTTCTCTCACGTGGGCTGGTTTCAAGGCGTTCTTGATAAACTGGGCAGGGTCGTCTGAATGCTCGATTATCTCGTGCTTCTTGTTCGTCATCCGCTCCAACAGGTGAATGTTCTTTCCGCCCTTGCCGATTGCCATGCCGATGTCGCCTTCTTTCACGACGAAAATGGCTCGGTCAGACTCTTCGTCTAGGATGCAGTCTTTGACGGAGGCGCCGGTGATGCTTTCGAAGAGGGCGATGTAGCGCATTTCGTTGCTCGTCAGCTTTATTCCAGTCGCCATCTAAGACTCCTCAGCCTCTTCTTCTGCAGCCGTGTCGTCTTCGGCGGGTTTGGCTGGCTCAGTTAGCTTCAAAATGTCCGAGTCGCCAGGTTCCTTCACGGTGAGAGCGGCGATTGCGAACCTTTTTCCGCACACTATCCCTAGGTCTACGTTGTTGCCTCGGTAAGTCACTATGGGGATTTGGGAGAGTTTTCCGTAGTATTCAAGGTCTTCGCGGATGCTTGATGGGTTGTTCGAGGCCACGACGATCAGCCTTGCCTTGCCCGTCTTTGCGCTTCTTATGGCTTCATCGGAGCCGAAGACTATTTTGCCAGTTTTGACTGCGGTCGCGAGGGCTTTGTCCACATCGATCATTTGTTCTCCTCCTGTTCGTCCTTCAACGTAGACATGAACAAGTTAACTAGTCCGGTGCCAATGGGTATGGATTGCCCGACTATAACGTTTTCGGTTACCCCTCGCAGGGGGTCTGCTTCCCCTTTTATGGATGCATCGACGATGTTGGGCACGGTGATTTCGAAGGCTGCTCGGGCTAGAACGCTGGATTTGGTGCCGCTGATTCCGTGACGGCCAATTTGCTGCACGTCACCTGTGTTAGTCATTATGTCGGCAACCAGCATCGTGTGTCTGACATCGACATCTAGTCCCTGCTCATCCAATACGCCGAGAGCCTCTTTGATGAGCGAGTTGCGCGCCGCTTCGATGCCGAGGGTCTTGGCTATCTCGTGGACGTGGTTGGTGGTGGTCTTGGTCGGGTCGACGCCGATGGTTTCGAGTATCTTAGGCAAGTTCGACCCATCGGTCCTGATGACCCATTCTCCTTTCTCCTCAGCTACCAGAACACGTTTGATCCCGGGCACTCCTCTTATGTGTAGTGAGTTGGCTTTGTCCAATAGCTTCTTGCGGTCTTCAGGCTTTTTGGGTTTGAGGAAAACTCTCTTGCCGCGAATTCTCACGGTGCAGCCTGAAGGTTGCAGTGTTTCTTTCAATTCCTCTACGGTGACGCCTCTGTTCTCCATCAAGGTATCTTCGAGGTCGATTACGATTTCTTCGTTTTTCGGGTCGTCATAGACTGCTCGCGAGATGTCTTCGACTGTGGTGTATAGGAGGCTGCGGGCTATTTCGGTGGCTCTCTCTTTGCTCTTCCCGTGGTTTTTGTCGAGGTAAATCGTCATAATTGGTGTAGATGGAATTCGCCTCGCGTCGACGATTTCAATGAGACGTGGCAAGCCTAAAGTAACGTTTTGTTCTCGTACACCGGCGTAGTGGAAGGTCCGCAGCGTCATCTGTGTGCCGGGTTCGCCGATGGACTGTGCGGCGACGATGCCAACAGCTTCTCCGGGTTCGACGAGGGAGCGCTTGTAGTGTTTCACCGTCAACTCCATGGTTTGGTCGACGGCTTCCTTGTTCAGCTTTGCCCTGCCCAACTCCTGTCTTAACTCATCTCTTAGTATTGGAGTGAGTTCATTCTCTACTTCTCTCAGCTTTTCTGTGACATATTTCTCGGTCGCGGCTCTGCCGCCGCCCATCATAATGCTAACTTGGTCAACAAGTCGGCTCACGTTGACTGCTTTGCCGTGGTCGCTTTTCGCGGGGTCAACGCCGTCCTCTCCGTATCTGAACTGAATAACGTCACCGATTGAGTCGCGGACTGTTCCATCGTATTCGACGCGCAGGTGTTCGAGGGCGTTGATGAGTCTTCTCTGCATGTAGCCGCTTTGCTGGGTTCGCACGGCCGTGTCTACCAGGCCTTCACGACCGCCCATGGCGTGGAAGAAGTATTCCACAGGGTCTAAGCCTGTCTGATACGAAGAGGTTACGAAGCCTCTTGCCTTCGGAGACGGGTCGCCCGGCTCGAAGTGGGGTAATGCTCTCTGCACGTAGCCTCGCATGATGCGTTTCCCTCGGACTGACTGTTGCCCCACTGAGGCTGTCATTTGACCGATGTTTAGGTTCGAGCCCCTTGCGCCGGTTCTCGTCATTACTATCCCTGAGTTTTCGAGGGTGAAGTCCTCGTCAGCGATTTTGCCAGCGTCGTCCCGGGCATGTGCAAGCTCATTCATCACGTAGATTTCGAAAGAGTTTTGGAGAGACTGTCCCGGAAGTCTTTGAAGGGTGCCTTCTCTGAAGGCGTTGATGAGGTCGTGAACGTTGTTATCGTATTTCTCCAGCGTCTTAGCTATTCGAGTCTGCGCTTTTGGTGACAGTTCCAATTCGTCGTAGGAATATGTGAAGCCGCGCATAGACATGAACGCCTTCAATAGTTGGCAGATTCTGTTCAGGAATTCTCGGCCTTGACTGGCACCGTAGTCCTTGATTATGCGGTGGAGAATGCTCTCCGACTGTTCGGCGCCTATGGAACGTCTGTCAATGACGCCTGACTTCAAAACGCCGTCTTTGATGACGACGAAGGCATCGTGGGGACAGCCTTCCTTTTCGCATTTGACGCAGCTTTGGCAAATGGTTGCCTTAAGTGAGTAGTTGAAGTCCTTGGGCAAGAAGAGACTGAAGATCTGTTTGCCTGTCCACATCGGCTGTGGCTTCTTCACGTCCGGGGCAGGTAGATCACCGTCGTAGCCAGCATTCGTCAACAGCCGGCACACTTCTTCCTTTGTAAGCCTCGTGGAAGTCTTGGTGAGAAGGTAGGAAGAAGTGATGAAGTCGCGTATCGCTCCTACGATGGGACCCCCGAATCTAGGTGAAAGGATCTGATCCTGAACCTGCATGAGAATCAGCGCCTCAGTCTGAGCTTCTTCGCTCTGCGGCACGTGGAGGTTCATCTCGTCTCCGTCGAAGTCGGCGTTGTAGGGTGGACAGACGCAGAGATGCAGACGGAACGTTTTGTAGGGCAGAACCCTGACGTAATGCGCCATTATAGACATGCGGTGAAGAGAAGGTTGACGGTTGAAGATCGCGATGTCCCCGTCTCTGAGGTGCCTCTCGACGATGAACCCCGACTCGATGGCCTCAGCAATCTTCTCCCTGTCAACGACGAATTCCAGGCGGATCCGTTTGCCGTCTGGTCGAACCACGTATAGGGCGCCGGGGTACTGATTGGGTCCGTTCTTGACCAGTGCTCGTGTGCTGTCGAGGTTCCATTTTGTGACCTTCTCAGGAATCGATAGTTTCACCGCGACGTCTTGGGGGACGCCTACGTCGCTGATGTCGATGTTGGGGTCTGGGGAAATGACGGTTCTCGCTGAGAAGTCCACCCGTTTCCCGGAGAGGTTGCTCCTGAAGCGTCCCTCCTTTCCTTTGAGGCGTTGGGAAAGTGTCTTCAGAGCCCGTCCGGAGCGATGTCTCGCAGGTGGTATGCCTGAGGCTTCGTTGTTGAAATACGTGGTGACATGGTACTGGAGCAGTTCGGAGAGGTCTTGGATGATGAGTGTCGGTGCTCCTGCTTCCATGTTTTCTTTGAGGCGTTGGTTGATGCGGATGATGTCCACGAGCTTGTGGGTCAGGTCATCTTCGGAGCGTATTCCCGACTCGAGGGTAATCGAGGGTCTAACGTAGACTGGGGGGACGGGGAGAACTTGGAGGACCATCCATTCAGGTCGGGCGACGCTGGGATTGAAGCCGAAGAGCTCCAAGTCGTCGTTGGGTATGCGCTCCAGTCTCTCGCGAACGATGCTGGGCGTAAGCTGAGGTGAACCGCCGTCGGTTACTTCTTCGCGGAATCGAGTCGGCTTTTCGAACACTATCTTATACTGGGGTGTTCCGCAGTGGGGGCACTGTTTGACTTTGGCCTCTTTCGAGACCCGCTTGTAGAGGCTGTCGGGGACTACGCCTAGGAGGGCACGGGCGCGGTGGATGCGTTTCCTGATCCTCTCTGTCTGCTCTTCTTCCAGAAGTATGCGTCCACAGTTTCGGCATGTGGAGGTGAGAAGGTTGTGGATGATTTTTGTGAATTCGATATGGATTATGGGAACGGCCAGCTCGACATGGCCAAAGTGCCCGGGGCATCTGATGGCGGTGTTGCCGCAGGTTTTGCAGCGTTGTCTCGGCTCAAGGGTACCCAGTCTGCCGTCCATCAGGCCAGAGTTTATCGGGGCGCCATCTTCGTCGTAAGTGTCTGCGGTTTGTATCTCTGCGACTGAAAGCTTCCTCAGTTCTTGTGGTGAGAAGAGTCCGAATCGGAGTTCATCTATGATCTTGTGGGCGACTTCTTCGAGTGCCATTCTACGCGCGCTCCTTCAATTTTAGTTGGGGAGACACGCAGAGGCTCATTAGCTCCTGCAGCAGAAGCTTAAAAGCGTAGGAGATCACGACGGGGGATATTTGGGCGTTTTCCTCGCACACGCGGCAGACGTAGGTGCGTTGTTTGATGTCGTAATAGGCGATGTGTCCGCAGGTCTCGCATATGTAGAGCAGGTATTTGTCTGATTCTTCGAGAAGTCGGTCTCGCAGGAGCATGGCTGCGCCGTGTCCGATGAGGCAGTCTCTCTCCATCTCGCCGAACCTCAGTCCGCCGCCTCTCGCTCTGCCTTCGGTTGGCTGACGGGTTAGCATCTGCACTTGGCCGCGTGCTCTTGCGTGGATTTTGTCGGAAACCATGTGATGGAGCTTCTGGTAGTAGACTACTCCGATGAAGATGTCTGCGACGAATTTTCCGCCTGTCACGCCGTTGTAGAAGACTTCTCTGCCCGTGTGGCTGAAGCCGTGATTCATTAAGGACTGCTTGATTTCGCTGGGTTTCTCGTTCGCGAAGGGGGTTCCGTCGGCGGGTCTACCACGCACAGCGCCCATTTTTCCTGCCATGGATTCGAGGAATTGGCCTATCGTCATCCTCGAGGGCATGGCGTGGGGGTTGATTATTATGTCGGGGACTATGCCGGACTGTGTGAAGGGCATGTCCTCTTGCGGTATGACCATACCGATGACCCCTTTTTGTCCGTGGCGAGAGGCGAATTTGTCGCCCAGTTCTGGGATTCGTTGGTCTCTCATCCTGACCTTGACGAGTTTGCTTCCTTCGCCGGATTCGGTTATGAAGACGGCGTCAACGACGCCGGTCTCGGATTGTCGGACGTCAATGGAGGTGTCGCGCATGGACGGACCTTTTACTTCGAATTCCTTGTATTCCTCGAGGAATCGTGGCGGACTTATCCTGCCGATGAGGACGTCGCCGCCGACTGTGTCGGCTTCGAGGCTCACTATCCCGTCTGGTTCGAGCAGGCGGTAGTACTGTTCGCCCCTGTAGCCTCGCATGCCGCTCTCTGGGACGACAAACTTGTCCTTCAGTCCTCCCAAGTATTGGCGGCATTCTGCTTCGTAGATGCGGTAGAAAGTGGAGCGTCCCAAGCCGCGTTCAATGGATGCCTTGTTGAAGATGAGCGCATCTTCCATATTGTAGCCTTCGAAGGACATTACAGCAACCAAGCAGTTTTGCCCCGAAGGTCGCTGGTCGTAGCCTAAGATTTCCATGGGTTTGGTCCTAACCATCGGAGTCTGCGGGTAATGTAGTACGTGAGAGCGAGAATCGACGCGGTGGACAAAGTTGGTCGCGTAGATGCCGAGGGCTTGTTTCGCCATAGCCGCCTCATAGGAGTTGCGGGGTGACTGGTTGTGCTCAGGGTAGGGAATGATGGAAGCGCATATGCCGAGCATCGTGTAGGTCGAGAGTTCCGCGTGGGTATGCTTGCTTGAAATCGTGTCCAAGCTTAGAGCCGCGTAGATGTTCTCTTCTTCCTCAGCGTCAACGTACTCTATCATCCCATTTCTAACGAGGTCTTCCCATGACCATTCACCCGAGCGAATCCTGTCTATGTGTTCGGGTTGAAGCCTAGAAACGCCGTCCTCCACCAAGACGAGAGGTCGGCGCACTCGGCCCTCATCGCAGTTGACGTAGATTTCTTCTCCACCGCCGATCGTTTTGAACAGGGCAATGTTGATCTCTGAGGGAATTTCGTTTCTTCGGCGTTTGTTCCTCATCTCGGAGACGAGGTAATTCGGTTGGGGGTGTTGACCAATCAGGGAACCGTTAATGAAAATCTTGGCGCCGGCTTGCCGGTGTTCTCGGTTAATGTCTTGTATGGGCGTGACGCCTAGCGAGTAGATGATCTGTTTCACTTTATCGATGCTAACGGCTACCGAAATGGAGGCGGATAGGGCCAGGTTCTTCACAAGGCCACAGTTGGAGCCTTCGGGCGTTTCGTTTGGGCAGAGACGTCCCCAGTGGGTCGGGTGGAGGTCTCGGGCTTCAAAGTTGGGTTGGCTTCGGCTGAGGGGCGATTGCAGTCTTCGGAGATGGCTCAGAGTTGAGACGCGGTTTGTCCTGTCCAGAAGCTGCGTTATGCCGACTCTCCCTCTACCCCAGTTTCCAGTCGCTAAAGCATGCTGGAGCCTTTCTGAGACGATTCCTGGGCGAACCGCGGCGGAAACGGTTATCATCTGCCGCTTGAAGCCCATACGTTCCAGCTGGTATTTGATGTCTCTGCAGAGGTTTCTGAAGGCTACTCTGAAGAGGTCTGCGAGCATGGGTCCGGCGAGCTTCAATCTTTTGTTCTTGAAGTGGTCTTTGTCGTCCGTCGTGCGTCGTCCGAGCTTCAGTTCTATCACGCGGCACGCCATTTCTCCTAAGAAGATAGATTTGTCTCGGCGCCTTTCTGGCGTGCGGTCTAGGTGGGGAAGGAAATTCTTGTCGAGGATGCTTTGGGCTCTTTGAAGACGGTACTCTAACACTTGCCCGTGAGCTACTCGGTTACCTATGTACTCCAGCGCATCTTTCACCGTGTCGACTCCTGCAACCTTCTCGAAGGAGAGCTCAAGCATGTTCTGTAGTTGTGGGTCTGAAGAGACGAACTCGGCGATTTCCCTGTCAGATTCGCATCCGAGAGCTCTCATGACGATTATGAATGGGACCTCCGAGGGCACACCTGGTATCGTGACGTAGATGCAGCCATCGGCCTTCAGGCGCAGTTCGATTCTCGCCCTGAAACCCACCGTCGTAGAGAATATTTTTGATTGGTAGACTGGGTTTGCCCCTCTGGTGTCAACATCCACTATCACTCTGTTGGGCGCCAAATCCTCGAGCGCGACGATTACACGTTCTGAGCCGTTTATGATGAAGTATCCGCCCGAATCATCAGGGTCTTCACCGTAGAGAATCAGCTCGTCAGGCTGCAACTGTGACAGTACGCATAGTTTCGACTTGAGCATGACCGGGATGTCGCCCACCAACACGAGTTCAGTGTCCTGCTCCCTCCCGTCGATGATAGGAGTCATTTCGACCGCTACCGGCGCGACGTAAGAGAGGCTACGGAACCTTGCCTCGATGGGAAATATCTCGTGTTTGGTTCCGTCCACTTCGGTCAAGTACGGACCGCTTACTCGTGACTGAGGGTCAATCACCCAAGCCTGTCCGAGCTTAATCTTGTACGGGCTCTCCGGAATCTCGATCTCAATTTCGCCCACCTCGTTGATGATTTCTTGCAGTCCGTGGTCGATGAAATCGTTGTACGAATCCAAGTGTTGCCTAACAAGCCCCTTCTCTTTGAAGAAGGCCTTCTGGAGAAGCAATAGCTCGTCTTGACTGACCTCTACCATCTACCAAACCTCCACAAAACACGCACCTACACGAGACCGAAAAGGAAACCACTCACGACTCTGCGCTTCCAAACTGGGAGATTCCTCCAACTTGGGCCGGCGTCATCCAACCCGCAGAAACGGGTCTCCTTTTCCATGGTCCATATCGGAGCTAAACCCTAAGACAAAAACCCAACTAATAAACCTTTACCCCAACCAGCCGATTTCTCTACATCACTCACGCGACAACCATCTCACTGTCACTCAATCTCCCTGCTTCTGTCACCATGCCACTCAACTCCCCGTAATCTATACCCACCTATACTCACCTATACTTGTACCGACACACACGCGTGAAGCGCGTGCCGAACGGTTGGATAAGCTTCTGGCCCAACACCAACTCGTCCGCTCCATCAGCATTCATTTTTTTGCAGCATGCTTGGAGTTTATAGCAAACGGTTCAGTTCCACGTGAAACGCGTGCACAACAGCGGTTAAATACCCGAAAACCTCAAATAGAAAATGAGGACCCTGAGCGTAGTCCCATGGAAGTCAGCAAAGATCAACTCAAGAGAGCCTTTCCAAACCTAGCCCAGGAAATGGACGATGACGAGAGGAAACTCGCTATTAACTCCGTACGCTCAGACCCAAAAACCGCTGAAAGCACAGCGAAGGCCCAAAAAAACCTCTCCAACTACGACCCAGACATCATCGACTTCCTCCGCCGATGTGACAACAAGAAACAAGCAGAAGAGATAATCACATACATGCAAGACCGAGGGGAAATAACCCCCAGCTACGCTCGAAAACTACTCCAACAACTAAGAAAAAAGGGCATACGCAGCTTCGGACCCAAAAAAGAGGAAGGATACTACTTCACGACAAGCGAACAATGACCCGCCTCAGATAATAAGCAGAATCGGATTTTTGGCATTTGGCAAATGGGTGCTTCCTAATTGGAAACTATAGCAAAAGCCGGTAGCAGGACAGTCCGGTTAGAGCGTACGCATAAAAGGAAAGTAAATAAGGATAATCTATAATACATACGGAAGACTGATTCAAGAGGCATCAACGTTGAAAACGGCATCGTTACCCCTAATGGCAGCAGTTCTTCTAATCATCTCACTCTCACTCTTCGCCCCGCATAACACCTATGCCGCATCACCCTCACCGTTCCAAGTCGACAGAATCGATCATACAATAACTCCCGTGTATGGAGGACTGATACTCATCAACGACACCGTAAAAATAACGCCAACATCTGGAAACCTGTCCATTGAGACCTTCTCCATCGGATTCTCGCAAGAGTATAAGAAAAACCTGAACTCTGCCATGGCATTCGACGCTGAGGATCCCGACAAGCGACTGAACCTCACCTTGGACACGGGCTTAGGGATGGTGGGCTACTACGGCGTCACAGTCAGCTTTCCCAACGAAGTGCGCGACCTGCTCCACGACGGGCACTCTTACGAGTTCACCACAACATTCATCCTTTCAGGCACGATCGAATCCTCGACAAAAACTGTGAACACAACAACGTACTACGTCTTCACGGCAGACTTCCCAGTGTACCCAAGCCTCTCACAAAGCGTTTCAACGTGCAACGTCGAAGTAGTCTTGCCCGAGAATACCAAGAACGAGACCACGGTCTTTCCGTTCAACGTTACACAGAAAGAAGAGCGTTACTACCTCAATTACACGAAAAGCGATCTTCCAGCCTTCACAAGGACGTCCGCCAAGGCCAGCTTCCGCGCCGAAGACAAGAACGCCTACGCTAGCTTCTCAACGAACAAGCTGACACGGGAAATCGCAGTCGGCGCCGCGGGGCAAATCTCCTGTTCTGACTTGTATCTGCTGGAAAGCCACACCGCCTTCACTGTGGGCAAAATAAGGCTCCTACTCCCCGAAGATGTAGTCCAAAGCAGCGTCGCTGCCTTCGACGAGCTCGGCAAGAAACTCAGCGTCAGCGCTGTCGTAAATAAGACCGCAACGTTCGACGTTACTCTGGACTTGGTGGCAACCCAGATGAGAAGCGTCAAGCTTACCTACGATCTACCCAAAGAACATCGCCTTAGCTCCCTCGATAACCAGAACTTCAAACTGAACCTCAGTCTCTATGAAAGCCTGAGAACAGCCCCAAAGACCTTCCTACTGAAAGTCACATTCCCAGAAGGTGCAACCGTCCAATCTTTCCCTCAACAAACCCTCAACATTCAAAGGGACACCTTCCGAGAGACCCTCTCCTTGTCGATATCCAACGCCACGTGGCTGCAAAAGGAACAGCTGAACATCGAATACCGATACACTGTTCTCTGGGAAGCCTTCAGACCAACACTCTGGGCTACATCCATCGTGGTAATCGGTTCGTTACTAGCACTTGTCCTTCAAAGACCAAAGGCCCCAGTCAGCGTGGTCTCAACCATTCTAGTGCCACGCAAAACGCTAAACGACTTCGTCGAAGGGTACGAAGAAAAGAAAAGGATGCTTGCTGAACTTGAACAAATGAAGCGGAAGGCCCTCAAAGGAAAAGTTTCGAGACGGGACTACAAGGTGAGGAAGACAACGTTAGAGAGCAGACTATCGTCGAATTCTAAAAAACTTGCAGAGCTGCGTCAGAGAATCTACAGCGGCGGAGCCAAATACGCTGAAATAATGCGACAACTCGAGGTTGCGGAGACAGAACTTGACAATATCGACGCAGACATCAGGCGAATCGAAACCAGGTTCAAGAGTGGAGAAATCTCTGCCGTAACCTATCGGCAACTTCTTGAAGACGACCTGCGCAGAAAGGAGAAAGCGCAAACAACCATCGACGGCGCCATCTTACGACTCAGAGAATAGCCTCTTGCGGCGCCCCTCCCAAACGTTTTTATTCGCAGCGCTCCTTTCATTGCACTTCAAAAATCTTGAGGTAGACAAAAATGCCCGACGTTAAAGTCGACTTGGAAAAGTGCAACGGATGCGGCACGTGCGTAGATACATGCCCTGTAGGAGTATTCGAGATGCAAGACAACAAATCAGTACCGGTCAAGAAAGAAGAATGCCTCGCCTGCAGAGCCTGCGAAGTGCAATGCCCCAGCGGCGCGATAGAAGTCACGGAATAGATGTCAAAGGCTTAGGCTCCAGAAAGCCGACTGCACGCTTCTCACTTCTTTCAAAGCTTTTTCTGCCTTTTTTTCGACGCCTCTTCGCGCCACGTATCTTCTCCCATCCCTTAGGTTGAAATGCAGTCCAGCCAATTCCGAGACGGTGGAAGCGACGAGCGCCCCAAGGAATCGCAAGTTGTACCCGCCTTCCAGAACAACCACCACTCTTTGTTCGCAGACTGCCGTAGCTACGCTGATAATCTTCCTGAAAATTGACGGGAAGGCAGCTGCTGAAAGATTCAGTTGAGCCACAGGATCTCTATGATAGGCATCGTAGCCCGCAGATATTAGAATGAATTGAGGAGCGTATTGTCGTGCAATGGGAACTACGATGTCATCGAGTGCTTCGAGGTATGCTTTATCATCCACTCCGAAAGGAAAGGGTATGTTAACGTTGTACCCTAATCCTTCTCCCTCACCGACTTCGTCTATGAAACCGGTTCCGGGGAATTCAGAGGGATCTTCATGCAGGCTGATGTAGAGAACCTCTTTGGAGTTGTAGAAGATTTCCTGCGTTCCATTCCCATGATGCGCATCCACATCAACTATCAGAACCCTTGAGAACCCCAATTTCTGAGTTAGATGGGCTGCTGCGACAGCCACGTTGTTGAAAACACAGAAGCCTGCTCCGTAATAAGGGCCAGCGTGATGCCCAGGCGGGCGTACTAACGCGAAGGCGTTCCTGGATTTCCTACTTACAACCAGATTAACAGCCTTCAAAACTCCGCCGACCGCGTAGCGTGCCACCTTGAAGCTTTCAGGAGAAACCACAGTATCGCCCAAGTCCAGCAGACCTCCACCCTGTGCACAGATGCGCTCAACCAGTTCGATATGCTCGCGAGTGTGAACGAGCTCCAGTTCTTCCAGACGTGCAAGACGAGGTTTGATCAGTTTGCATCCACTTGCGGTAGAAAGCAGCCTTGACTTCGTTAGTTCTCTCATTATCGCCAATAGACGTTGAGACGTCTCAGGATGGTCTGGCCCGGTGTCATGGGCAAGGTAGTCTGGGGAATAAATGACTGCAGTTCTAGCCATCCGGACTCAACTCTCGGCAAGTCTCCGTGAAGAGCTTTTCGACATACCTTCGCATCGTCAAGTGGTCTCTCTTAGCAAGCTTTCGTATAGCGTTGTTCACGCCTGATGTATACTGGATGGCCTTCTTAGGTTTCTCTGCTATGAAGTCCGGAATCCCGAGGTTGGTTGCAGTCATTCTAAGAATTCCCTTTCGCAAGTCGTCCATGGGAGAGGCGACCTTCATTTCGATCGGGATGCGGAGGGCGAGTTCAATTACCTCGAGATCGGCGAATGGCATTCTTAACTCTACGCGGTGAAAAGCACATACTTTGTTGTCTCTTTGAAAGCTTTTTGCAGGCAACGAAACCACATCGTCATATAGTCGCTGTTGCAGGCCAG
Source organism: uncultured Candidatus Bathyarchaeia archaeon (assembly GCA_964395545.1). GTDB lineage: Archaea > Thermoproteota > Bathyarchaeia > Bathyarchaeales > SOJC01 > CAYGVX01. The sequence continues at coordinate 41,134 of CAYNAW010000005.1, forward strand.
CTCTTCCTTCACTCATGAGATCGTCAATGTAGCGCCTGTATCCCCCAAAGAGTTCATCTGCCCCTTGACCAGCCAATAAGACGTGAAGACCAAGTTTCGAAGCTTGTTCAGCCGCCCAAAAGACAGGAATCCCGATGCCTATGTTTACGGGGTCCGGTTCCTCAATGAGCCATAGAACCTGAGGGAGAACCTCTTCAACGTCCTTGAGAGTATACTCAGCAACGTGCAGAGGTAGGCCTAGAGCCTCGGCGGCTTGCTTTGCATTGGCAGTTTCCCTCATATCATCCAGAGTCACATAGATCAAATGGATGCGGGCTTTGCATAGCTTGGCCAGTGAAGCGATCAGACTGCTGTCGATGCCTCCGGAGAAAGCTACTGCGACTTCCTCGGCATCGGAGATACGCTCCTGTGTAGACTGGAGCAGGAGAGTTTCGAGCTGTTCAGCCGCTTTGGACCTCACCGTTCTCTGCGTTGGAGGCAGAGTGATAACCCTAGCAGTCTCGAAATGAAAACCCGTCTTACGGATAAGAGCCAGCGTGCCGGGAGGAAAACAGTCGATTTTCGCGATTCCTATCCTTCTCAGGGCTTTGCGTTCAGAACCCACCGCACAGAAATCTCTGTTTTCTCCGAAGTATAGAGGACATGTTCCCACAGTGTCCCGCCCTGCCAGGACGCTTTCGGTTCCAGCAACAGCGAAAACGTAACTGCCATCACACGTTTGAATTAGACGCGTAGCCTCGTCTTCTAAACACGCGGATTTTTCACCAGAGAGCTGCAGCGGTTCTCCCCCTTCAGGAGGAGGAAATAGTCGACCTTCAAAGACATGGGCGAAGGCGCCCATACGTATGGGTTGGATTTTGTCCGTCGACGAGAGGCGAAGAAGAATGTGCCCGATCAAGGCGTCAGAATCTATGTGCTCTCGTCGCAGCTCTTCCAAAGCGTTCTTTGTCACAACTTCATGCTGCGAAGCGACGCCAAAGGCGTCGGATCCCCTATGCTTCAAGGCGTCTAGCATTGTAACGATTGCAGCATATGCGTCTGCATGTTTTTTGCTTACAACAGCGGCCATTGCGCCCATGTCTTCTTCTCCGTGTGTAAGGATATGGGGTAATAGGGTAAACCTAATCTTTAAAACAGTATAGTAGTAACATGTCTCGGGGCAGGTGGATGCCGATTCTCCCAACAGACACCGGACGCTACGGAACTGAAGAGATGAAGAAGATTTTTGAAGAAGAAAACAGGCTTCAACGAATGTTAGACGTTGAGGCTGCCCTGGCGTGGGCACATGCGAAGGTCGGCAACATACCAAAGAAGGATGCTGAGATGATCGCGAAGAGAGCGTCAACGAAGTACGTGAAGCTTGAACGCGTCAAAATCATCGAACGTGAGATCAAGCATGATATAACCTCCATTGTCAGAGCGCTGGCTGAACAGAGCGGTTCAAGCGGTGCTTATGTTCACCTGGGCGCAACCAGCTACGACATAGTCGACACCACGAATGCTCTTCTTTTGAAAGACGCCCTGCATCTTATAGCGAAGAAACTCCATAGCTTGGAACAGGTCCTGATGGAAAAAGCAGACAGATACAAGAGAACGGTGATGGCAGGCAGGACTCATGGTCAACACGCTCTACCAATCACGTTAGGGTTCAAGTTCGCCGTGTGGATGCGTGAAAACGCGAGGAACATTCAACGACTCGAGCAGTGTCGCGAACGCCTACTTGTGGGAAAGGTCAGCGGCGCAGTCGGCACACAAGCAGGCTTAGGTCCGCATGCCAAGAAGATTCAAGAGCTTGTGACGAAAAAACTGGGCATAAGACACGCAGATATCTCAACACAAATTGTGCAGCGTGACCGCCATGCTGAACTCGCATGTTTGACAGCGTTGATAGCCTCTTCGCTAGAAAACATTGCTACGGAAATCCGGGAACTGCAGCGCCCAGAGATCGGAGAGCTGTTTGAATCCTTTGAATACAGAAGACAGGTAGGTAGCTCTGCAATGGCGCAGAAGCGCAACCCAGAGACCTGTGAGAAGATCTGTGGTTTGTCAAGAATTCTGAGAAGCCTCGCAGTACCGGCTCTTGAGAATGTGGTAACATGGCATGAACGCGACTTGACACAATCATCGGCCGAGCGATTCATAATCCCAGAGGCATGCATCCTAGTTGACTATGTCTTGTTCCTCATGGTCGGTGTTTTGACTAAGCTCCAAGTTGATGAGAAACGAATGCAGCAAAACCTGCAGGTCACAAAGGGTCGCATTATGTCCGAGGCAGTCATGACCGCGTTGATTATGAAGGGAATGGACCGTCAAGAGGCTCATGAACTCTTGAGAAAGCTGTCGATTGAAAGCGAGTTGGCGAATTGCCACTTTAGGGAAATCTTGGCTAAAAACAAGATGGTAAGGAAGTTGTTGACTGAAGAGGAGATCGAGAACGCTTTGGACCCAAGAAAGTATCTGGGGACTTCTGTGGAGCAAGTGAGACGAATGACAAAGAAGACGCAGCAGGAAAGAATGATGAGGTCGTGAACGCTCCTTACTCTCCAAATCGGCGTTTGCGCTTCTGATAGGTTCTAACAGCTCGCAGCAAGTCTATCCGTCGGAAATCGGGCCAATACATGTCCAGAAAACACAGTTCGCTGTATGCGCTCTGCCAGAGCAGGAACCCACTCAGTCTTTCCTCGCCACTCGTTCTGATGATAATGTCCGGATCAGGCTTCGGCATGTGGGCGGTGTATAGAAACCGCTCAAACATCTTTTCATCTATCTTCTCCAAGGGGATTTCGTTTTGCTTCACTTTTTCGGCGATTTTTTTCGCGGCGTCCACGATTTCGGCGCGTCCTCCGTAGGCTAAGGCGATCGTCAGAAATTGTCTGTCGTAGGATTTCGTGGCTTCTTCGGCTTCGTGGATGAGTTGTTGAAGTTTTTTGGGTAGCAGTTCAACTCTTCCGATAACCTTCACTCTAACCTTGTTCTTCTTGATCCGCTCGTCGGTCAGGATTTCGCGCAGTTTTTCTTCGACGATAGAGAATATTTCCTCAATTTCGCGAGGTTTTCTCATGAAATTCTCCATAGAGAACGAGTACAGGGTCACACACTTGACTCCCAGGCCTAGACACCAATCGAGGAGTTGAGTGACTCGATTCGCGCCGTAACGGTGACCGATCCAAGAGTCGAGGGCTCGTTCAGATGCCCAACGCCTATTCCCGTCAAGAATAATCGCTACATGCTCAGGCATGACGCCGTCTTTGACTTGATGCCATAACCATTTCTCGTAGGCCTTATAGGCCCCAACAGCTGAAAGTAAGCTTTCTAGCATCGACACCCCTTCAGAACCCTACATCGTCAAAGCCTTGCATACAACCATGCTCGTGCATCGCCGGTAAGAAATTAACCGTTCCTTTTAAGATTTGCTCATTAAGCATTGACTCGGCGTCTTTGCTTTTCACAGGCTCGCTAGAACATGGCCTTAAACCAACGAGGGTCAACTCTGCTCGAATTCCTCTCTCTTCTGCCGTTTTTTGAAGAACGTCCCGTATTTTATGTTAATTACTAGGGCAATGAGAGATGCAGCGATTGCCAGCAAAATCCCTATCAAGAGGGCGAAGACAAGCTCGGTTCCCTTTAACGTAGGGTCAATGAGAACCGCGGAAACCTTGCTGAATATTTGTGAAGACCAAGCAATAACAGCGATGAAAACGGAGGTGCGCAGAAGGCGAATGTCTCTTTCAACGTACCATCTGATAGCTCTTCCTGAAAGCACGATGCAAATGCCGATGACTATGAGGTTGACACCTTGTCCGATGAATTCGCCTAGGAATCTGGGTAAAAGGCTGATCCATTCCCCGATGGTTGCGGGGGGCGTTGTTAGGCTCAAGTAATAGGTAGCCACTTCGTTGAGTCCTAAGTAGACACCTATAAAGGCAGCTATGACGCCTGCGGCGATGGTGAACCCTCCGATCTGAACAGGTAGAGGTGGAGGCTCGTAATTCCGTACCCAGTGTATCAAGCTCACCGTGGCTTTGTCAACGCCAAACCCCTTCACGAGAAGAATGCCTCCCAAGACTACTAGAAACGCTATCCAAGTGTGGAAAACCAAACCTGACAGATACATCACCGCTAGAATTATGAGCAGTAGCCCTGGAACTCCAAGAGCAATCCTCGAGTAACGAGGGTTCTCAGTCAGCATTTTAAGGTATTTTGAAAAAAGCGCCGCGGTCTCCTCGATGGATTCACTATGCTTCACTACGACTCTTCTCACAGACGTTACTGGCACTCGTGATTCGACGAGGGGCAACACTGCTTCATCAGAGTACCCATCGGTCACCAGAATCACACTGTGGGCCGGAAACGCCTCCAAGACCGCGTTCAGTTCTCTTACGAGTTTTCTATCGGCTTCAACGCTGAACAATTGTGACCCTGAAATTGTGGCAACTTGAAAGGCTTCGTGGGGCTGCGCCCGTTTCTTGAGTTGATCGAAGACTCTGAGGGCCTCAAACATAGCATTTGCGTCTGGTTCTTCAGGGTCACTTAATGCCAAAGAAACGGCCGCTTCAAGGTTCTTCTCGCGACCCAAAACCGGGGTCTTCACTTCTGTCTTGATGCCTATGTCCCCGTCTCGATCGACGCACAAGACCAGGAGTCTCTCTTCTTTGTCTTTAGCAGCCATTGACAGCTTCCACTTTCACTTCTGGGTCGCTGCAACATTAACTTTATGTTCTGTAAATAAGAGATTTCACGTATAGTGCGTGTTCGCTTAAGCCGTTTCTTCTGATAGAAGCTTAAACTCGTCAAAAGTCAGTTTTTTGCCCTCTTCCAGTTTCTTCATAGCCTCGGCCCTCAATTTCTTCTTCACTTCCTCTTGTTGAACGTTCCTTTCTTTTTCCCTTCTTTCCCCCAACGCCTTCTTCAAAACTGAGAGTCCCTCCGAGACCTTGAGATATTCACGGTGTATCTTCTGCGATTCCTGTCTGCTTTGGACAAAGCTTTGATGGTATTTGTCTGCTTCAATTTGCAGCGCCTTTGCCTTTTCCAGCGTCTCAGTCATTTTGTCGTGGAGTTCCTGACCCTGTTGAGCCAATTCCAAAAGCTGCACGTGCGAAAGCTTCGCGTCCCTCTCCATTTGCTCTGCCTCTTTCTGCAGTTTAAGAATACTTTCCTTCGCATCGCCTATTCGTCGGTATATGTCCAGTTTGGACCCGAGGAGGGTAGCCTTCTTCACGAGAGGTTTTTCTTCTTGCAGCGTTAACGATGTTGTTTGAATAGTCCATTCGATTTCCTCTTTTTCTCTGCGTATGGTGTCAGCAGATTCTGCGGGTTTCTTCAAGTTCAGAAGCCGCAGTTTTTCCTTCAGTTGCTTTCTCGTCCCAAGTTTCTCTTTAACCAGAAGCCTCGACTGATCTCTCTGCGTCTTCAGAGATTTCACCTTCGCGTTGATTGTGTCCCGTCGTTCTCTGATTTTGCGGGTTTCCAATCGCAGGTCTTTGACCTGTTTGTTGAGAGCATCTCTCTTCTCCATCCACTGTTTAGCTGCTCCATCTGAAGAGTTTCGCTGTTCTCTGAGAGATTCGAGTTCCTTACTCAGCTTGAGAATCTTCTGGGCTATTTCCTCAACCAATCTAATGACCTCGGTCTCTCTTGACGGGTGGGGGCGTGGCGGTTTGAGGGGTGGGAACGACTTCGTTATTCGAGTATGATTCTGGCGTCAACCGTTTTGGCTCCCTTCTCATATACCATGATGGGATTCAAGTCTAACTCCTTTATTGCCTCATGCTTCATTACCAGCTGAGAAGTGTTGAATATAATGTCTGCTATCGCGCCGGTGTCTAACGGTGGCACATTTCTATAGCCTCTGAGAATTGGATAAGCTTTTGTTTCGGTGATCATCAACTCAGCCTCTTGCTTCGCCACCGGAGCGATTCGAAAGGCAACGTCCTTCAAGACTTCTACGAAAACTCCGCCTAACCCGAACATCACAGTGGGACCAAACTGGTCGTCTCTGACAGCGCCCACTATGACCTCTGTGGAGGCCGGCGCCATCTCCTGGACGAGAATGCCGTTCACTTCTGCGTTCGGTTGGTGTTTTTTCACGTTGGCTAGAATCGTCTCAGACGCCTTCGCCACCTCCTCAGCGGTCTTCAGGTTCAACATGACGCCGCCTACGTCGGATTTGTGGAGGATGGTTGGCGAAACGATTTTGAGCACGATCGGATAACCGATTTCCTCAGCAAACATGACTGCCTCTTCTGTGTTCTTTGCAACTTCGAACCGCGTAACGGGTATTCCATGCTCCTGACAGATGGTTTTAGCCTCAGACTCTAACAGGTTCTTCCGTTTCTGTCTGCGAGCATTACTGAGTATTTCAGCGGTCTTTCCCAAAGCGCCACACCTGCTTTATTCAGAATTCACGGGAGATTGGACGTTTTAGCCTTAACCGTTGGTGATTTGTAAGGCTTTGGGTTTCTAGAGAACCTTTCTATGAGCCTTGACCTGCAATCGTGCTCAGATGATTTGCGGAAACTCCTAAATAACCAAATAACATACTTTCAGACAGCAGCATGGGAAGTGATGTTATCTCCACAGCCCTTGAGATACCCCTTTCGGAGCTTGAGTCGTGGCTTGAGACGGAGGCCGCCAGAATTTTAAAGCCTCTGAACGATCAGGGCAAGAAACTAGTCGACAAGATAGACGAGCGAATCAGAGACGCCCGCGAATCTTGTGAAAAACTAGCAGAGGAGGGGAAGCGAGAACTCGAAAGAGGGAAGGCCATTCATAAGGCAAGAGTCACGGAAAAGCTTTCCAAATACTTCCTGAAGCAGATAGACAAAGTGGTCCTGCCCGAGAAACCCTCGTTCAGCGAAATGGAGAGACTGCATAAAGACCTGAAAGGCGTTTTTTCGTCAATCATCCGTGAGAGGAGTATGTGGTTTCCACGCATCTCCCCGTTGTTTATCATCACCAGAAAGAGAGTTGACCTAGCCTTTAGCCGAATCGCCGGACCAATCTCAGAGTTGGATGCCTTCTTGTCGAAGGAATATTCGACAGCCAAGACCATCGAGAACCTACTTTCGGAAATCAATGAAACTACACGACTGCTAAACAAGCTGAGAGAAAACGAGAAACACATAACGGATAACACGGAGAGGATACAGAATCTTCTAAGGACCCTCGAGGAAATCAACGGAAGCTTGGAATCCGCGAAGGAAAGCCCAGCACTCCGCAACATCGCGAAAGTCAACTCGCAAGTTCAGCAGTTACGAACACAGATTAAACACGAATTGAGGCACCTGCAAAAGCCCCTCAAGAAATTCAAAAACCTAGGTGCTGGGCTCTCAGCAGAAGAAGCTTCCAAACTCGCGCAATACTTGGAGAACCCATTCAAGGCTTTCGCCACTGAGGCACCCGATTATCCGACGCTGAAGAATATCCTGAGAAAGGTGGGAATCGCGATGGACGAAGGAAAACTTAAGCTAAAGACCAGCCGACAAGAGCGGGCTCGAGGAGACATTGACTCGATTTTAAACAGGAACACGTTGAGCACTCTGCACGGAAAATGTGTCCACGTCTATTCTTTGAGTCAGCA